>JAUYEQ010000088.1 GCA_030691295.1 Bacteroidota bacterium | reverse complement strand
GTGGTCGGACTGCTTCTCAGGAAAAGCGGATCGATAATGTACCACGCCAGTTTTGCGCGGTTAAAGCCATAAATATGATCATCGTTGGTTTCGGCTTCAGGAAACATCGCCTGTTTTTGCGGTGTACTGGCCAATACCCATGCCGAACGGGTTTTTAAATCGATGGAAGTTTTGGTAGCCTCAAAATCGTCGATGTAAGCAGTTCCGCTTTTTTTAATAACACTGGAGTGCCCCGGAATCAACTGGGCAACTTCACCGTCAAACGAAATAGACGATGGCGCTTTGGTGGAATAAAAAGGCAGTTTATCGATCAGTTTGGTCAGTAACAATGATTCATTTGAAAATGATGCATCTAAACCAAGCATTGTATTCGATATCGGATCATCGCCGTAGTTCACTTTCTGTGTCAATGGCCGTTCCTGCATGTGCAAAACGGTGGCTCCCAAATTAAAGCGGTCGCTGAAAGCATAGTTGGCATGGGCGCCAAGCATGGTTTTTCGCTGCATACTGAACAAATCCTGGCTCTCTGTAGAAACAGAAATCGGTGTGCCCGACTCAAGCAATCCTGAATTAATAATTTTTACAATTCCTGAAGTATAATCAACCGTATAGTCGATATTCTCGGTGAGTGCACGGCCTCCGGAAGTTACTTTTACCGAACCGCGGGCAAGGTTTTGCGAACCAACCATTATTTCGGAACTCGAAGAACCTTTGTAAGATCCCTTTAATTTGAATTTATTGTGTTCTGCATCCTGTTCGGCAACGGTTCTTGTTGAATCGTACAATGTTGAATAAACGTATTTGCTGATCAAAGAAGGATCGCCAATGGAATCGGCAAGGTGTTTTCCGAAAGGTTCGAGAACAGGAAAAATAATCTTTCCTGAAGAGGAGTTTACAGTAATCCCTTCCACGTAGTCGAACACCCCATCGCGCATTACGTCAAGTTGAGAATTCAGTTTATCAAGGTTCAGAACGTTCAGCAAAATATGGCCGTCCAACCTTCCTTCAGGAAGATAATTAATGTATGTTCCGGTTTTGTCATTCTGGTACATGATGTCGAGCACAAACTCTTCATTGGTCAACTGATAAGCATTCAGGTCGTAAATGTTTTTCATCATCAGTTTCCACGTCGGAAGTTTTGGCGATAAATTGGTGCCTTTGAGCAACTTCATAACAAGTGTTTCAGGAGCATTGATCCCATCTGTGGAGAATTCCCCAACCTGATATATTTTCCCATTCGCGGTGTAATTGTATGCAACCGCCAGTATTTCATCTGTGTTCAGCGACGACCGCAAAGAAATATAGCCAAGATTTGGGTTGATGGTGTATTCCGACTCGTTTAACAACCGTGCCTGGTCAATTTTCTCAAAATCCTGACCTCCGCTAAACTTATCGATGGCCAGTGGCGAAAGCGTTTTGTTGATGTTGTCAGATCTTCTGATTCCCGCATAAGTGGTAATCACTTGCTGATAAACGCCGTTGGCATCGTTGAAAGGATATACTGTTTCGGGATAACGAAATCCGGAGTTTTCCTGAAAAGCACCTATTTTATTGTAGATGTTCGGATCGTGCTCGCCCAAATCCATAAATGCAAGGATGTTGCGGGCTTCAGTAAAATTGCTCGATTTGTTGGTTACCCATACTTCAATTTTATTGATGGTAACCGATGAACGCACAATTGGCAGTGTTTGAAGTGCAGCATTGTAACTATCACGGAAATATTGGGCCAAAAAGAAGTGACGATTGGCATCATAATCAGACGCAGCAATTTCAAAAGTTTTCTTCTGTGCCCCGCCTTCCGATTCAACCACCTGTGTTTCGCCCTTGTGCTGCGAGAAAATGGTTGTCAGGTTTAGCTTTCCGAACTGCATTTCGGTTTTTACCCCGAAAAGATTGGATCCGCCCGTGATCAAAGATCCATTCAACGGAAGCGAAACATTTCCGGCTTCAATCTTTTTGATGATCTGATCCTCGTCGCCGGTATAGCCGAGGTTCATTTTATTTTCGTAATCAAAGGTTGCTTCGGTATTGTAGTTAACACGCATTTCCATGCGGTCGCCTATTTTACCCATCACGTTCATCTGTATTTTCTGGTCGAAATCGAAAGTTGGTACTTTACGCAAACGCTCTGGAATGGTAGGATTTCCTGTTTCATTCATCTGGTAGCCAAAGCTAACTTCCACGTATCCCTGCGGACGGATGTCGATGGTATTGCTTCCGAAAATTTTACTGAATGTTTCACCGCCAATGGTAAGACGTGGTATTAAACCACCTTTGTCTTCAATACCCTTGATCCGTGTTTGGTTGCGCCAGTAATTCTGCACCGACTGTTCAAAATCGTATTTCTGAAACTCTTTTCTCGACATCGTTTTTGGCAACCTGAAATTGAGGTCGCCAATCTTTTCGGTAAAAATATACTCGCCGGTTACCGGGTCGTATTCTATTTCAGTACGAATATTTGAAGGGCGTCTCAGGAACAGTTTGGCGCTGTCTTTTTTATCGGGGAATGCAAAAGCCGGTTCATCTTTAAATTGGTACGGCAATACGCCCGTGGTATCAATCCTGACGGTATCAGCCTGAATATCAAGAAAAGTAAATACATTGTAATTCCTGATTGTTGTTCTTGATTCCGTGGGGTTTCCGCCAAAAGCATAAACAAAAGATACAATGAATACGAGAAGTATTTTTCTGCAGTACTTTTTCAATTCCGAAAACTTTTTTTTCTGATTAAAGGCTTTTCAAGGCTTGTTTTATCACACTTTCAACTGACTGTTTTGGATTTGCTGTCAAAATTTTATCCAGTTCTTTTTCAACCGGCTTCTTTGCAAATCCCAGCATTATTAAAGCAGATAACGCTTCGTTTCGCAATGTATTGTCTGCCGAAGCTACAATTTGTTCGCTTGCAGGCGACTTTCCTACTTTATCCTTTAAATCGATAATCACACGTTGGGCAGTTTTGATTCCAATCCCCTTGATACTCTTTAGCAAATTTACATTTTCAGTGAGGATGGCGCTTCTGATTTCGTCGGGAGAAAGTGATGAAAACATCATGATCGCTGTATTTGATCCGATACCACTCACCGAAATGAGCATTCTGAAAAGTTCCCTTTCGGTTTCAGCAAAAAAACCATACAACAGGTGTGCATCTTCGCGAATTACCTGATGGATATAAAGCTTTGCAGTTTCGTTGCCGTGAAGCTGTGTATAGGTATTGAGCGAAATATGTATAAAGTAGCCTATAGAATTGGCTTCCAGTATAATATGCGATGGTTTCAGCGTGGTAACAGCTCCCTTGATATATTCGAACATACACTAATCAGGTATTAAATTCCATCTTCAATCGCCTCAAAATCAACAGACTCGTCAACCTGACCCTGATTGATTTCATATTTCTTTAATGGATTTTTTGTAATTTCCTTGTACCGGGCTCTGTTCTTGAAAATATCAATCGCAAGATACAACGACTCACGGAATGAATCAGGTGATGCTTTGTCTTCGCCTGCTATGTTAAAAGCCGTGCCGTGTGCAGGCGAAGTGCGGATAATCGGCAGTCCGGCGGTATAATTTACGCCCCTTTCGAAGGCTGCCATTTTAAACGGAATCAAACCCTGATCGTGGTACATGGCCAGGATCGCATCAAATTTCACAAAATCTCCGGAACCGAAAAAACCATCGGCAGGATACGGGCCAATTGCAATAATGCCTTCGTCTTTGGCTCTTTGGATGGCTGGAATAATGACGTCATTTTCTTCGTTGCCTAGCAAACCATTGTCTCCGGCATGTGGGTTCAGCCCGAGTACTGCTATTCGCGGACGTTTGATGAAAAAATCTTTTTCGAGCGATTGGTTGATGATGCGCAACTTACTCAGAATTGCTCCTTTTGTAATTTTCGAGGAAATTTCTGAAATTGGAACATGACCTGCTACTACACCAATCTTCATTGATTCGCTAACCATGAGCATTACAAAATCACGGGCATTGAAGCGTTCTGCCAAATATTCGGTATGACCCGGAAAGCTAAATTTTTCTGATTGTATATTGTCTTTGTTGATCGGCGCAGTTATCAATGCGTCAATATCTCCGTTTTTAAGATCCTCAACTGCTTTTTCCAAAGCCATGTAGGAGGCTTCACCAGCCATTTCGCTCGATTTGCCAAGTTCAACACGAATGTTGTCGTCGATGCAATTGATAATGTTGGCTTTTCTTGAATCAGCTTCGCTGGCAGTACGGATATGATTAAAATTGAAAGTTTCGATA
>JAUYEQ010000082.1 GCA_030691295.1 Bacteroidota bacterium | reverse complement strand
GGCAAATCAAGGTTTTCCATGTTCAGCTTGAAATCGAACAATGGTTTGTTTTGTGGATTACTTGTGTAAGAACCATTTAAAGCGACTTTTCCCTGAAGCATATCCATGGTCAGATTGGTTAGTTCAAGCCTTCGGTCTTTTACCCTGATCAGTCCGTTGATGTTATTGAGAGACATTTTATCGTAAACAGCCTTTTGAATCGCAGACTGAAAACTTAAATCAAGTTTATCGGGTACCTGAAAGGCCACCACCGAATCAGCCGGAGCAGAAGGAGCCGGTGCCGCTTTTGTTTCGGTTGTCGAAGCTACTGGCTCTGGCGCCGGTTTCATGATGTTTGACAACTCAGTAAAATTCATGAAAGCTGATTTCAGATTGAAATTACCTTTCAACACCTCTTTCTTGAAAACATATGCCAGATAATTGCTCACCTCGCCCCGAAGTGAAAAATCACTTTGCCCGATTTTCCCATTAAACTGGTCAACTGTAATTTGTTGTGTGGTGGCTTTTATTTGTCCCTGACTGATTTCAACCGGTTTGGTCAGTTGAGTGCTTTCTATCCTGAAATTTTGAATGCTCGCTTCTCCGTTCGATTTGAATTTTTCGTATTCTTTTTTTTCGATCGACGACATTCGTCCGGCAATCTGCATTTTTGCTTTCATTATTCCGGTGATATCAAGGCTGTCGATCGGAATAGCCTGTTTCAGCGAAGCAAAATCAATTGTTCCCGCGAATGAGGCATCAATGTTCGGATCAGTCATCAATTCACTCAGGTTCATGCTCAGGTCAACCGGATTATTTTTGATCGAGGCATGTGCTTTTTCAACATTTACTTTCAGTAAATTCAGGTCGCCTTCGGGCTTGGTAATCTGTGCCAAAACCTGAATATCATTTATACTTTCAGGAAGTTCCTGGTATTTAAAACTGGCATTGGTTACAGCCAACAGCACGTCGATGGCCGGATATATATCGTTGTAGTACAAGCCTTTCACCGAACCTTTAAACTCTGCAGCACCAGTAATGGTTGCCTTTTCGAGGTATTTCTGATAATCGGCAGGAACCAAAGCCAAAATAGTTGCAAAATCACTCTTTTCGCTCTGGAAAGCGAGGTCAAAAAACATACTGTCGTTTGGCATCGAAAACGAACCATTCACATCTAAAGGCAGATTATTTATCATCAATTTACCCCGATCGAACACAAAATCCATCTTTTCGTAATCAACTTTCAGCAGGGTTTCGGCTTTCAATTTGGTTTTCGAAATGTACTGAACCGAATCGTATTCAAAAATAAACTCATCAACATCACCCTTCATGTCAAAAGTGGTGAGTGTTCCGTCCACTTCGCCCGTTGAGCTTAGGTTCGAGTTTTTTACCCATAATTTCATGGGCATTGCTTTGTCGTTGTAAAGCAAGTTCAGGTTTTTCACCTGAATATCATTCAGTTTCATTTTAAAAGCCTCTTCAGTGCCGGTAACTTCTCCGGAAGTTGCTGCAGGTGTTTCCGGTGTTTTTGTAATATCCCAGTTTACTGCTCCTGAAGGATTGACCACCAAACTGATTTTGGGATTGTCGATGTTCAGAACTTTCAGTTCCAGCTCTTCGCCCCGAATCATTTCCATCAGCGAAATATTGGTTGAAATTGAGCTTGCCGACAAAATCGTATCTTTCGAAAACTCATTAATTCCAACAACTGTAAGTCCCAGTATTTCCATTTTTACCTTCGGGA
>JAUYEQ010000345.1 GCA_030691295.1 Bacteroidota bacterium | reverse complement strand
TCCAGATCAAAGCAAAGATTGCAATCAATAATTTTGGAGCATAATCATTTCCGTAATGCTGCCCGGGAAAAACAAGGAAATTGATGAGTGAAAGTGGAATGGCGATGTAAAGAATGCTGAAAATGGAAACAGCGATGTTCTCGGCAGGTTTTTCTTTTTTACGGAATAGTTCTCCTGCCATAACTAACAGTATTGCCGGGAAGATTAAAAAAAAATAGTTGAATTCAAGTATTCCCTGGACTGCCAGAAATGAGGAAACGAACGAAAGGATGGAAATCAGATAGATAAACCACTTATTTGGTTTAACATCAGACTTTTTAAAAAGGCTGATGAATTCGGTTAATCCTCCAATAATTATTGCAAGGAACAAAAGTGCATAACTGTATTTACTGACCATGATTGCAGTCAGCATAACTAAAACCAGAACGATTCCGGTAATCGTTCGAGTTATTAATTTCTTCAATTGATTAAATCTTTTAAAAGTTCGGTGGCTTTTTCTGCAAATTCTTTGTGTACCATCACTTCAATATCGCTGATTGAAGGAAAGGTTGAATCGAGATTGTTGAGGATAACACATTGAATCTCTTCGTTCTCAAGTATTTCTTTTGCAATCTCAGCCTGAAAGTTTTGTCCGGTTTGAAAAACGCATACCCAATCTTTTTCCATGGCAAATAGTTTAAAAAGGTTCACAGGCAATAATTACAATCAAGTTTTTTGGTCCGTGCATACCCATTACCAGGGTTTTTTCAATGTCGGCAGTGCGGCTCGGTCCGGTGATGTTGCTTATGAGCGAAGGTAATTTATTTTTATATTTTTCCTGCAACTTTTCAAGAGCGTTGTCTAAATAATCAACTATTTGTGCTTCGTGGGCTACGATTATGTGCGTTTCAGGAAAAACATTCAGCCTGCGTCCCGAAATTTGTGCTGAACTGATTAAAACAGAACCAAGATGGGCAACCAGAAATTCACAGCCTGTAAGTCCAGTATTCAGGCTTAAAAAATCGTTTTCTGCTGAATTTGTTTTTAGCAAACCGTTTAGCATTTTTAGCAGGTTTGGATCAGTGCAAAAGAGTTTATCCTGATTTTTCTCCTCGCAAATCAGTTTTACCTGGGTTGCAATTTCAGATTCTGTTTCGCACAGAATAACTTTTCCGCCAATAAGTTCAAGGTTTGTTTTAAATTCCTGAACCAGCGATTCGTTGAGGGCATGGTATACAGGAGAGGTGAAATCGGGGATATTCTCCCCAATTTCACCTCTTTTTTCCTGCGCGGCCTTTAGTTTGGCCAGAATATTATTTCTTGCTGATTCCATTAAAAGGGCACCGATTCAACGTTTACTTCAGGTTTTCCCGGTAATTCAGCAGGCTGCTCTTTTTTCGATTCGCTCACCATTAAAGGTTTTTCCCATGTGCGGTGACCGAAGATATGCTCAAGATCTTCACTGAAAATCACTTCTTTGTCAAGCAGCAGTTCCGCCAGTTTTTGGTGGCCATCCTTGTGATTGTTCAGTACTTCCAGCGCCCTCACGTATTGCGTTTCAATCAGTTGTTTCGATTCTGCATCAATCAGTTCGGCAGTTTTTTCACTGTAAGGTTTGCTGAACCCAAATTCATTCTGACCGGTTGAATCGTAGAAACTAACGTTCCCAACTTTTTCGCTCATACCAAAAATGCTAACCATTGCATAAGCTTGTTTGGTCACTTTTTCAAGATCGTTTTGAGCTCCTGAAGAGATGCTTCTGAATGAAATTTGTTCCGCAGCCCTTCCTCCGAGTGCCGAGCACATTTCGTCGAGCAGTTGTTCTTTGGTGGTGATCGAACGTTCTTCAGGAAGATACCAGGCGGCTCCCAATGCTTTTCCGCGGGGAACGATGGTTACTTTTACCAAAGGATGTGCATGTTCGAGCAACCAGCTGATAGTGGCATGTCCGGCTTCATGATAGGCGATTCTGCGCTTTTCATCCACCGAAATGATTTTATTTTTCTTTTCAAGTCCACCTATGATGCGGTCAACTGCATCCAGAAAGTCTTGTTTTTCGACGATATCTTTGTTTTTACGGGCAGCAATCAGCGCCGATTCGTTGCAAACATTGGCAATGTCGGCTCCTGAAAAACCGGGAGTCTGTCTGGCCAGGAATGATGCCTGAACTTCAGGAGATAGTTTGATCGGTTTTAAATGCACGTTAAATATTTCCTGACGTTCGTTGAGGTCGGGAAGTTCAACATGAATTTGTCGGTCGAAACGTCCGGCACGCATCAAAGCTCTGTCGAGAATGTCGGCACGGTTGGTGGCAGCCAGTATTATTACTCCTGAATTGGTGTCAAAACCATCCATTTCAGTTAGAAGCTGGTTCAATGTATTTTCGCGTTCGTCGTTTGAACCCATGTTTGGGTTTTTGCCACGGGCACGTCCTATCGCGTCAATTTCGTCGATAAAAACAATACACGGAGCTTTTTCTTTGGCTTGCTTGAATAAATCGCGGACACGTGAAGCGCCTACTCCGACAAACATTTCAACAAAATCGGAACCCGACATGGAGAAAAACGGAACGTTTGCTTCGCCTGCTACTGCTTTTGCAAGCAAGGTTTTTCCGGTTCCCGGAGGGCCAACCAAAAGTGCGCCTTTCGGAATTTTACCTCCCAGTTTGGTAAATTTTTCGGGGCTTTTCAAAAAATCAACAATTTCTTCCACTTCCTGTTTGGCTTCGGCCAGGCCTGCCACATCCTTGAAATTGGTTGAAACCCTTGAATCTTTGTCAAATACTTTCGCCTGCGATTTCCCGACATTGAAAATATTTCCGGCACCGCCACCACCGGCACCTTTGCTCATTCGTTTGAAAATAAACCACCAAATGAGGATGATAATTGCAAATGGTAGTATCCAGTTGAGCAATTCTCCTAAGTAGTTGTGAACCGTTTTGTACTCGACACTAATTTTGTTGTCAGGTGATAAACTTTCCTGTGCTTCCTGCAAACTGGCTTCAAATGTTTCTACCGAACCAATTGTGAAAAAGAAATGAGGTCCGATTTTAGCAGGTGCGGTAAAACCGTTTTTTAGCTTTTCAGTATATTTATCGTAACTGGTATCTTTCAGGTAAATTTGCGCCTCTTCCCGGTTTATAACGATGATTTTTTTGATGTCGTTACTCTGAAGCATGGTGTTTTTTACTTCCATCCAATTGGTCTCAACAGGTCCTGCTCCCAGGGTGAACCACTGAATAGCCAGAAAAGCAATGATGATTACTCCGTAAATCCAGTATGGATTAATCTTCGGAACATTGTTCATTGGTTTCGTGTTGCCCAAAACGGGCTTAGCTTTATTGATTTTCTTATCTGCCATTTTTATTTCTTATTATCTTCTTTTATATATTCAACATGTGCATCTGCCCACAGGTTTTCAAGATCGTATAATTTACGGGCTTCTTTCTGAAAAACATGAACCATGATGTCGGCATAATCGAGCAATACCCAGATTGAATTCTGGTATCCGTCTTTGTGCCAGGCTTTTTCTTTGATTAATTCTTCAACAGTGTCTTCAACCGAATGTGCAATTGCATCAACTTGTGTATTTGAGTTTCCGTGGCAAATAATAAAATATTTGCATTCGGTATGATTAATTTTAGTCAGATCAATTTTAACCAGCTCTATTCCTTTTTTCCTTTGAATTCCTTCAACAATGGCTTCGATCAATTGTTCAGTTTCTGCTTCTGCAATGCTTTTGTTCATATTTATTTATTAGAACTACAAAGATAAATTTTTTACTTTATAATAAGTGATTAAACTTGTATGACGAATTTCTTTCACAAAAAATAACAATAAATAAAATGATCGGAAATAATATAATTCGCATACCAAGCGCTGATTCTACCAACAACTATGCCAACGGCCAATTACAGGCAAATTCCATCCCTGAGGGTACTGTCTTTTTGGCATACGAACAAACTGCAGGTCGTGGGCAATTGAAAAACTTTTGGGAGAGCGAATCCGGAAAAAATCTTACTTTTTCAATTGTGGTCTTTCCTGATTTTCTGGATATCCGCCGTCAGTTTATGCTTTCAAAAGTTGTTACCCTGGGAATTTATTATGCTCTTAGCAAATATGTTGACCAGCTCCGGATAAAATGGCCAAATGATATTTATGCCGGCAATCAGAAACTTGGTGGAATTTTAATTGAGAATTCGATCATGTACAGTTCAATTAAAAGTTCTGTGATCGGTATCGGAATCAATGTAAATCAAACCAAATTTACCAGTAATGCACCAAATCCGGTTTCAATAATAAACCTGACAAATCAGCAATTTGATTGCGAAATGGTTTTATCTGAAATTTTATCCGGAATCGACCGGTATTATTCTTTGTTGCGTGGTGGTGCAGAAGAACAGATTGACCGGGAATTTATTTCAGTATTGTACCGCCTGAATGAAAAGCATTGGTTTCGGTCTGAACAGGAGGAGTTTGATGGCGAAATCATTGGTGTGAATGAAATCGGGCAGCTACTCATCAAAAAACAGAACGGCGAAATATTGGATTTTCATTTCAAAGAAGTGGAATTTCTGCTCAAGCTTTGAAAATTGGCAACTGAGACTGAACATTTTTGTTTTGCCCGTTTTCTTATCTGTAAGGCAACGCGGCCAACATATCTGCCATGCTGTTGATACCTTCTTCCAGTTTCTTGTTCACCATCATTTTAATCATCATGCTCATATCGGCATCCAAAGTCAGGCGAAGCTTGGTTTCATAGGCATCCACCGGAAGAAGCTGTATCCAAAAAACGATACCGACAGGAAGGCCTCCGCTACTGCTGATTTTAATGGTTTTGGCCGGTTCGCGCTCAATAATCCTGATCTCGGCCAAACCCATTCCGCTGATTTGAAAGCGGCAAGAATCAGCATCTGATTCGAAATTTGAAATCTGAATCTGTGGAATTTTCTCCGTCATTTTCTCCAAAAGCCCTTCGTTTACGTATTTCGAAAGGTTTTCGAAGTTTGAAAGGTAATTGTAGATTATTTCCTGATTGTTCTGGACGATTTTAATGTCGCTGACATATTTGGTAATACCCATTCTTATAATATTACTTGCCCCAGCTTACAGGCTGTTCGC
>JAUYEQ010000065.1 GCA_030691295.1 Bacteroidota bacterium | reverse complement strand
TAAAAGAGAGGGGAACGTCCGCAAGCGGACGTGGGGTGAGTTGGAAAAATATACGACAATATATAGTTCCTATTACTTAAAACCATCTACCTGAATAAGTTTCATGCAAATAAATACGTGGCTTCAGGAATAAAAACCATTTTTAAAATTTCCCAACAATTTCATTTCAGGGCCGAAGCTTATGGTTTTGTTCCGATCAGGGAAATTGTTGAAACCGATAATTTTATGGCAGTTTATAATGAAGAATATTACTCCAACATCAATTTTATGGGATCGGGTGCATTTGTGTTCCAATCGGCACTTGGGCCCATCAGTTTTTCGGTGAATTACTACGAAAAAAGCCAGACTAAATTCTTCGCGATGTTCAATATCGGGTATATTTTATTTAACAGGAAAGGGTATTGACCGAAAAGTTGCCGGTTATCTTTTATCTTTGCCAACTCATTTAAACACTTAAAAAGAAAGATCATGTTAAAAGTAAACGAATATTTTGGCGGAACAGTAAAATCAATCGCGTTCGAAAACCTGGAAGGCGTTGCTACTGTTGGCGTAATGGAAGCCGGCGAGTATGAATTCGGAACCGGAACCATTGAACAAATGACCATTACCAGCGGTGTATTGGATGTATTGCTTCCGGGCGAAACAGTTTGGACAACCTACCTGAAAGGTGAATCTTTTGAAGTTGCCAAAGACGTGAGATTTAAGGTAAAAGCCGACGGCCAAGTTGCCTATTATTGTTTGTATATCTAAATGTAAGGCCTTAATATTTCTTCCATCGCGCTGATCCATCGTGGTGAATCGTTAAGGCTTTCAACCATTTGCAGATTTTCACCACCATTTTTTACAAACATTTCCTTGTATTCCCAACCGATTTCAACGGTTGTTTCCAAACAATCGGCAACAAACGACGGAGCGGTTACCAGAATATTTTTGCTGCCTTGTTTCGCTCTGTTGACGAGGTTTTTGTCGGTAAACGGTGTCATCCAGTTATTCGACAGGCGGGACTGAAACGAAACAGAATATTCACCATTTTTCAGTCCAAGCCGGTTTACCAATTCGCGAACTGTTTGGTAGCAACCTGCCTTGTAACACGA
>JAUYEQ010000064.1 GCA_030691295.1 Bacteroidota bacterium | reverse complement strand
ACCCGACTGACACTTGAAAATCCCCGCCTGCTGAAAGTATTCAACAACAGCATTAAACTTCAGAAACTGGTGGTTGAAATTATGCAGTTCAGGAAGTTGGAAAAGGGGAAAGAACCTTTGAATATTCAGCGGACAAATCCGGTTGAACTCGTCAAAGAAGTTGTTTCAGATCTCGGTTTGCTTGCACAGCAAAGAAACATTGCCACTGAAGTTGTTGCACCCGAAACTGAACTGGTTTTTTTAACCGATGCAGATAAATTTCAGCGCATATTTACCAATCTGGTCTCAAATTCAATCAAATACAATAAACCGGGTGGATTTGTAAAAATCACGGTTAAATCAGAAAAACAACTGCTTGTTATTGAAGTTGAGGACAACGGTATTGGCATAAAATCGGAGTATTTTCAAAAAATATTTGAGCCTTTTGGCATTTCTTCAGCAAATAAAAAAGGAAGTTTTCCGGGATATCTGTCAACCGGAATGGGGCTGGCCGTAACCAAAGGACTGATAGAATTACTGAAAGGTACAATTCGGTTTGAAAGTTCTCCCGGCAAAGGAACCAGGTTTACCTGTATTTTTCCTGATGTGCACCAGCAAAGTTCGGATGAATTCCCCAATGATACAGCTGATGAACTGAATGAAATCAATTTCATTACAGAGCCGTGGCCTGAAAATTCATTGGAGAACCCGGTGTCGTCAGTAGGAAAACCATTGATTCTGCTTGTTGACGATGATCTTGAAATTCTGGTTTTGCTCAGGGATTTCCTTCAGGATGACTATAACATCCAATTCGCAACAAATGGAATTGAAGCTTATAACAAGGTATTGGCAGAGAAACCCGACCTGATTGTTTCGGATGTAATGATGCCCGAAATGGACGGCGTTGAACTATGTGCAAAACTTCGCGAGAATTTTGATACGAGCCATCTGCCGCTGATTCTGCTCACAGCCAAAGCCGAAATTGAAGACCGGATTGCAGGGCTGAAAGCCGGAGCCGATTCATACATCCCCAAACCATTCCACCCGGAACACCTGAAAATACGCATCGAAAAACTCCTGAAACTTTGGTTTGGAATGAAGAACCGCTTCAGCCATCCCGATGAGAATCCTGCGCTTGAAATGGAAATTACTGATCCGTTTTTCCATAAAATGATCGGTTGTATTGATGAAAACCTCGACGATGAAACATTCTCGTCTGAAAAGTTATGCGATAAACTTGCGATCAGTAAATCGTCGCTTTACAACAAAACCAAATCACTGCTCAATACCACTCCAAACAGCCTGATCAATCAGCGACGGCTAAGCAAAGCGGCAATCCTGCTTAAATCAACCAGCT
>JAUYEQ010000043.1 GCA_030691295.1 Bacteroidota bacterium | reverse complement strand
AACAACAAAATACGACATTATATTATTCTTATTACTTATCGTTTGTCGTGGTCTGTATTGCTAACATTAAAATTAGGATTAGACCGTATAAAGTTAGGATTTTTTTTATCATGGTTTTGGTATTTTAGATTTCTGAAGTTTTGCCTAACTGCAAGTGATAACTTTTGTAATGAGTCTCTTTTCAAGTTAAATTTTTGGAATTCATTTTTAGAAAGTGATTGCCAATTCTGATAGCCTTCTATTCCAATCAAAAAACTGAGGTTATATTTAAATTCGCTTGCAGAATGACCCATCATAGCTTGTTTGTCGATAGCGTTACCTTTGTAAATACCTGCCCGTTGGGTGAGATGGGTTAAAAACACCTGAGCAATCTTTTCCTTATTTAATGTTGCATCTGGACACGAAAGAATCACTTCTTCAGCAAATTTATTCGACAGATATTCCCATCTTTCAGGTTCATTATAGCTCCACGAACGGAAATTCTCGCTAACCTGTTTTGATAAATTACGATTAATAGCTTCCAATTCAGATAATGGTATTGCGGCGTTTTCCGGGTTGATTTTTTTCGAAGCATTCGTTCCGTTTTGTTTCACCGTTTGCTCCGGCTTATTATTACACCCGCATATTGATATAATAATTACAAACAGGATAAATAGATATGTTTTCATCTCTCATTTATTAAGTAATTGTCTATTCATTGATTACAATGTGTGATGCCTTCATGTTGTTTGATATCAACTGAAGGATATAAGTTCCTTTAGGAACATTAACATTGAGATGCTGGATTTGCAATCCGGCCATCCTTTTTTCTTTGGCAAGTATTCCAACCAGTTTCCCATCCATGGAGATCAAGCGGATTTCAATCTCGCTATCGGTTTTCAGATTGTACTCCACGCTTAGATTATTCTTAAAAGGAACAGGCCAAACCCTCGAATTAATGTTGGTACTTTGCAAATGATTGACAATCTGCTCTTCTTCGGAATTTTCGTTTTTAGATTCCACGTTTTTGGTAGTATCATATGGCGGTTGAATGGGGTCGATTGAACTGGATAAAACAGAGGGCTCGACGGGAGTAATTAGAACATTGACAATTGGTGGCTCAGGAATCGAAGCTGATTTTTTCTGCTTTTTATCCTCTCTCTTTTCTTCCTTCTTTTTTGCCAATATTACATAGGCTGGCCGTTCGGGAGATTTTTCAGTAATCGAAAATAGAGAAATGTTCCCTCCAAGAATTGCATTATTCCCTTGTGTGAATGTTTCGAACGAGCCTGCCTGAATTTTAATTTTCACATTACCCTTAAAATGGTCAGCAAAATCGAATTCGCCCGAGTTGAACACAATTCCATATTGATTGCTAATACCATTGATATGGAATGTTTTGCCTTCCTGAGTCCAAATACCTTCAAATTTGTCGCCTTCAACTTTTATGCTGAGTGCAATTTCTCTTTCATTCAATTTATACTTTCCGCTCCAATCATAAAACGAAAGATATCCTGTCCAATCGCCTTCAAATGATTCATTTTTTGCATTGTGTTTCATTTTTTGAAAACTCTTGGGAGAATCGAATTCTTTGTTCTCGATCCTTTTCGCGGCTTTGATCTCCGGTTCGGCTTTTTTTAACTCATTTTGCGAAAAATGACATGATTTTGCTGATTCATCAAGATAATACTTCCCTTTTTGTTCATCTTTCGGGACGCCGTATCCATTACGGTAGCATATTCCCAAATAATATTTTGCCGACAATGACCCCATTAATACTGCCCTTTCAAAAGAGACAATTGCTTTTTCGTAGCTTTGCTCAATTCCCCAACCTTTATAGAGCACAACGCCCATACCAAACATACTGGAAGCATCTCCACGCTTAATCCCTTCATTCAGGTAAAGGATCATTTTTTCGTAATCTACTTCACAACCAAGTCCATAGGCATACGATCTGAACAAGTTGTAGCATGCTCGCTTACTGCCACTATTGTATGCTTGCACAAACATATTAAACGACTTTTGTACATCTTTTTTTAAACCTCCCAAACCATATTCGTACATTTCGCCCAATCCCATTATACCATCGGGATAGTTAAGTGCCGCCGATTTTTGATAGGCAATAACTGCTTTAGTATAATCCTTCTTTTCATCGAACCCATCTCCCCACTGAAAATACTCACCCATATCAAAATATTGTTTCCCAATACTTTGTGCATCGTTTTGTGCATTTAGACTGGAGCTAATGGCAGTGATTATCCCCAGGATCATAAGTAAAATTATTCTCTTCATTTTTTTAAAATTAAATTTAAAAACTCAATAACTTCATTTGATAAGATTGATTTGATTCTCATTGATTTGATTTTCATTGATTTTGTATTTGCATAGGCTTGTTTTTATTTGGTTGATTAATATTGTATCGCCCTTGTAGTTAAGGTAGAGTGCCTGTTTTCTGATTGAATCAGCTTTAACGTAATTTTTATTCAAAAGCTCAATCATGAAAAGATGGTAACGGGGTAAAATTCTATAAGACAAGAACTTTAACGATTCTTCGTAGTAAATCTCTGCGTTTTTATAATCGTTCATTTTTCGGTAGGTTTCAGCGAGTTGATAGGTAGTCTGGTAGGATGGTTCCCGGTTATAAATATGGTGAAGGGCTGAAAGAGCTTCCTGTGTTCTATTTTCAGAACATAAAAAAGCTGCATGGTTAAACGCAAATGGTGTATAATTCTGATACCTTTTTGCTGAATTACTATAAAACTCCCGTTGTTCGATTAATGGTAAGCCTCCTACTTTGTTGAACTTGTATTGAAACAACACGTTTTTGTATGTTGCTGTTCCCACAACAATACTTCCAGTTAAAAGTGCCAACGATAAAGCGAAACCTAATTTCGGGACAATTCTGATTTGTATATTATTCGGACAAAGCTGTGAACACCAGGCAAGGTTGATTACAAAAACAAGCAATACGGGCCACGCGGTAAAGGCAAAATTGGAAATAGACAGTACGAAAAAAATAGTAGCTGCTAAAAAAGCAATATTGTCGCCATTAAAATTGAAGTGTTTTTGCAGTTTCCAACAGTATAAAACGGAAATCAGGATCATTAAAAAGGCCAATGCTGTAAATAAGCCTCCTTCAAGCCACAATTCAATGAAATCATTGTATGCCCATTTAGGAGTGTCTGCAACATAGCTATAATTTGAATTTAGATTATTTTCTAAAAAAATACGTTGGGCATCAGGATATACCTGGTGAAATGAACTTATACCATATCCCCATAAGGGCTTCCCGATTATCTTAACAAAACTGGCTTGCCATATCAAGAGTCTACCTGTAAGTGATTCTGATTTCTCAATAATCAGAAGTAGAAACCCTGAAAATGTTAATCCCAATACTCCAATCAAAACCAACCTGACAGTTCGGTGAATGGGAGTCCAATTATTCTTTGTTAAAAAGAAGATGCCAACAGCAACAATACCGAGTATAGCGGTCCTGCACCGGGTGAAAACAATGATTGATAGTGCCAGTAAAATATAGGTAAGAAGGAGGTTTCTTGTGAGGGTAGCACGTGTTTGATATAGAAGGTAGATTGCCGATAAGATAGTAAATAAAAGGAGCATCGCCAGTACATTCGGGTTCCCAACGGTACCGCCCACCTCGAAATAACTGTTTGTATTCTGGATATAACTTAATTTTTGCAAAAAAGAGACAACAATCTGGAAAACTCCGGTAAAAATGAGAGCCCATTGAATCAGATATATTGACTTGAAGCTCTTTATAAAAAAGTAAATTGGTATTAGATTAACTGCAATAGCTGCCTTCGAATAAATCCATGAGTTTTCAGTACCAATCCAACGCATAAATAAAAGCAGGGTGAAAGCAATGAATGACAAGTCTATTGCATTAAAACAAATCTTACCATCTCCACGAATAGATTTAATAATCAGTATTACAGAAGCCAAAGTCCCAATAATAAAGATTGCAGTATAGCTGAAATATCCGGCCTCAAATAACTGATTACTGGCTAATTGTGTCAACAATAACAGAATTACAAATAGAATTACTTTAGTAAATTTTTGAAATTTTAAGTTATACTCTGATTGAAATATTTTCGTCACCATAAATCGCAGTGATTTAATTAATTGACCTTCATTAACAAAAAAAGTAAAAGCAACTGTAAATGATTATAATTACTTCTCTATAAAATTATGAAGGAATCAATTATGGATATTCGATATTTTGGGGAATTACGGGTAGAAATGGGGAATTGTGGGTAGTTCTGGTTTTGATTGCAGTTACCTTTTCGATTTCTTTGATTTGGGATATCCAAAAGTATTGTATATCACTTCTGTTACTGAAGGATATATTAAACCTGCTGGTATATTTAACTTAGAACGTTTGAGCCAATTGTTTAAAGTTTTACGATCAACGCCATATTCGTTTGCTATTTGTTGTCGGGTTTTAGCCATAGCTTTTATTTGTTTGATAATGTTTCTAATTTGACAAAGTAGACTATTTTAAAACCAAATAGAAATTACATTTTAATCTCACTAAGCTGATAAATAATTAGTTGAAAATTCCATAATACTATCTATCACCAGTGCTTTCTCAAAAACCGTTCTTGGAAATATTTCATTGGAGGGCAATAAATGCAAAATTATATTGAGTAAATATATGTCAATCAGTGTGCATAAAAAAATTTATTTATTTCACATTTATACCTAAACAATTACAATAGTTTGTATTATAGCACTTTAAAATAAATATAACAAAACATATTGTACAGCATATGCCGTAGAGGGTTACCTTTTTACCTATTTTGGAATCGCGCAAGCGAAACTGGTTGTAAATGCTTTCGTACTTAATAGTCCCTCATTATACGGAAAAATATGGCCCCAAAAAGAATAACTTGATGAAAACGTTCTAAATTTAAGCGTTGCCCCATGCAGTGTAAACCGTTATATCTATGATACATTGATATCAATTAAGAGAGAGAGAGAGAGAGAGAGAGAGAGAGAGGATTTGACGAATTGGTTTGTTGAATTTGTAACTTGAATCTAAAACGAGTTGTTTCGTAAAAAATATCGAATCAGCCCCTTTTTTTATTTAAATTTGATGCTTGTTGACCAACCTAAATAAGTTCGATTATGAATAGATACCTCAAAAACTCACTTTTCGCTGGACTTGCTGCCACTTCTTTTTCCATTCAATCTGCTGCTGCTGAAAAGCAACAACAACCCAACATCATCCTGATTTTCATGGATGATCTGGGTTACGGCGATTTAAGTTGTTATGGAGCTACTCAATACAAAACGCCCAATCTGGATAAAATGGCAGCCCAAGGCGTACGGTTCACCGATTTTGTTTCGGCACAGGCAGTTTGCAGTGCTTCGCGTGCCGGAATTTTAACCGGTTGTTATCCGAACCGTGTAGGAATTTCAGGAGCATTAATGCCCGATGCCAAAATCGGATTAAACCCTTCCGAAGAAATTATACCTGAGATTCTGAAAAAAAGCAACTACAAAACTGCGGCAATCGGAAAATGGCATTTGGGTCATCTGCCTGAATTTCTTCCTTTGCAGCAAGGGTTTGACGAATATTTAGGGCTTCCGTATTCAAACGACATGTGGCCGGTAAATTTTGATGGAAAACCTGCCGCGGAAAATACAAACAAAGCCAGGTATCCGGTACTTCCGCTGATTGAGGGCAACAATAAAATACGTGAAATAAAAACATTGGAGGACCAATCGGAGTTGACTACAATCTATACAGATCGGGCTGTTCGGTTTATAAATGAAAATCAGAAAAATCCATTCTTTATTTATTTAGCTCATTCAATGACACATATTCCGCTTGCTGTTTCATCAAAGTTTAAAGGGAAAAGTGCACAGGGATTGTACGGCGACGTCATCATGGAAATTGACTGGTCAGTGGGCGAAATAATAAAGGCGCTCGAAAAGAATGGTCTCGAAAAAAATACGCTGGTAATTTTCACTTCCGATAATGGCCCGTGGCTCAATTTTGGCAATCATGCCGGCTCAACTGCCGGGTTGCGCGAAGGCAAAGGCGCCAGTTTCGAAGGTGGACAGCGTGTCCCATGTATAATGAAATGGCCGGGAAAAATTCAGGAAGGGACAATTTGCAATAAACTGTCTTCAACCATTGATATTTTGCCAACTCTGGCTGAAATTACTAAATCGCCACTTCCGGAGAAAAAGATTGACGGTGTAAATATTTTGCCACTTCTATTGGGCGATGAAAATGCCATTCCACGTGAATCATTCCTATATTATTATCGCAAAAACAGTTTGGAAGCAGTCCGAAAAGGCGACTGGAAACTCGTGTTTGCCCATCCCGGACGCACGTATATAGGATTTAAACCCGGAGCAGATGGATTTCCGGGAGCGACAAATGAAAACTTTGCACACGAAGAAGGCTTGTATGATCTCCGCCGCGATGTGGGCGAACGCTTTGATGTGAAGGAATTTTATCCTGAAGTGGTTGCCGAATTAAAGAAGCTGGTCGATGAAGCCCGTCAGGATTTGGGCGATGATATTCAGAAAATAGAAGGAAAAAACCGGAGGCAGCCGGGAAGGGTGGAGTAAAAAGTGATCAGTCGCAGTTTGCAGTCTCAGTCACAGTTGCAAGTCTTAGTTTTCTAAAACTAGTCGCAAGCAGCTAATAGCTTGGAGCAGATTATTTTATATTCAACCATTCAACCATTCAACCATTACAACAACTTTAACAACGACAACAATTAAAAGTAACCATTCAATAATTTATAGGTGAACAAAACAAACCTTTTACCCATTCTCGGCCTTTGTTCGGCGGCTATTCTGCCATCGTGTAAAGATCTGGCTCCGAAGCAAACCCGCCCGAATATCATTTACATCATGAGCGACGACCATGCTTATCAGGCCATCAGCGCTTACGGGTATGGATTGAACAAGACTTCGAATATTGATCGGATTGCAAAAGAAGGAGCCATTTTTACGCGGGCTTGTGTAACCAATTCAATATGCGCGCCGAGCCGGGCAGTGATGCTTACCGGCAAACACAGTTTTGTCAATGGAAAAGTGGATAACATGTTCCCGTTTAACTGGGATCAGGACAATTTTCCAAAGCAATTGCAAAACGCAGGTTACCAAACAGCGATGATCGGAAAAATCCATCTGGATGGCCTGCCTCAGGGTTTTGATTATTCGATGGTTTTACCCGGACAAGGTCAGTACTACAATCCTGATTTTTTGATCAATGGCGAAAAACAACGCATACCCGGTTACTGTACTGAAATTACAACAGAATATGCCCTGAAATGGCTCGATGAAATGCGCGATAAAACCAAACCTTTCTGTCTGTTATATCACCAAAAAGCGCCACACCGCAACTGGTTGCCAGCTCCAAAATATGTGAATTTGTACGATGACACCACATTTATCCCTCCGGCAACTTATTACGACGACTATGCCGGACGCGGAACTGCTGCAAAAACACAAGAGATGAAAATTGACGGACATGGAATCTGGGGACACGACTTTAAACTGATTGTTGATCCAATGGGAGATTCTACAGATTTCGTTCGTGATCTGAAACGGATGGATCCGGAACAGCGGGCCAACTGGATGAATGCGTACGAAAGCGAAAATCAGGAATTCCTGAAAGCCAAACTCACAGGAAAAGCGTTGGCGGAATGGAAATACAACCGGTATATTAAAGATTACCTACGCACTATAAAGTCGGTTGATGATGGAGTGGGCGAGTTACTCGATTACCTCGATAAAAACGGATTGGCTGAAAATACAATAGTGGTATATACTTCCGATCAGGGATTTTATTTGGGCGAACACGGCTGGTTCGATAAACGGTTTATGTACGAAGAATCTTTCCGTACACCTTTGTTAATTCGTTATCCGAAAGAAATAAAGGCAGGAACAACAATCAATAAGTTGGTGCAAAACCTCGACTTCGCACCAACATTTCTGGACTACGCCGGAGTGCCAATTCCTAATGATATTCAGGGCGAATCGTTCCGCAAACTGGTTTCCGGCGAAACAAGCGAGTGGCGCGATGCAGTATATTATACGTATTACGAATACCCATCGGTTCACATGGTAAAACGGCATTACGGCATTGCCACCGAACGCTACAAACTGATGCATTTTTATTACGATGTGAACGAATGGGAAATGTACGATCTGGAAACAGATCCTTCAGAAATGAAAAGTGTTTACAACGACCCAGCCTACGCTGAAGTGCAAAAAATGATGCACGGGCGTTTAACCGAATTGCGCACAAAATATGGGGATTCAGATGAGTTGAACCAACAGTTTATTGATCAGGCTACAAAAAAGAAATAAGTATTATTGATTATCCAATGTTAATGACAACTTGTTTTTCTTATCTTTAAACAAATTGTATAAGCGATGGAATTACCAAATTTTGTTAGAAACGATCAATGGCTTGAGCCTTTTGCGCCGACCATTATTTCTCGATTAAATATTGCCAGAGAAAAAGAGCATGAAATTCTTCGAAACGTCAGTTTGTCGGAATTTGCTCAGGGGCACAAATGGTACGGACTTCACAACGTTGACAATCAGTGGATTATTCGGGATTGGGCGCCAAATGCCACTGAAATATATTTGACAGGCGACTTTAATAACTGGCAGGAAACATCGGAGTATGCGATGAAGTCTGTCGGCAACGGGAATTGGGAATTAATTCTTCCTTCAGAAAAAATGAGCCATGGTGATTTGTTCACTCTTTCGATGTTTTGGGACGGCGGACACGGAAAACGCATTCCTGCATGGATAAACAGGGTGGTTCAGGACGAGCAGACGAAAATTTTCAGCGCACAGGTTTGGGCTCCAACGAAACCATACAAATGGAAGAAAGATGATTTTCGCAGGTCAAGCGAAGCACCTTTGATTTACGAGGCGCACATTGGTATGGCCGGCGAAAACGAAAGGGTACATACCTACAATGAATTCAGAACTGATATTTTACCGCGGATACAAAAGGCCGGATACAATACAATTCAGTTGATGGCTATTCCCGAACATCCTTACTACGGAAGTTTTGGATACCATGTGTCGGGCTTTTTTGCCCCATCTTCCAGATTTGGGACTCCGGAGGAATTAAAGCA
>JAUYEQ010000028.1 GCA_030691295.1 Bacteroidota bacterium | reverse complement strand
CACAACATCCGTTGGTCGATAAAATGTCGAACGCAACCCGTATTGCCCGCGAATTGGATCCTGATTTGAAAATTGATGGTGAAATGCAGCTCGATGCAGCTTTAATTCCCGAAGTCGGAAGATTAAAAGCGCCAAACAGCGAAGTTGCAGGACGGGCAAATATCCTGGTTTTCCCTGGACTTGAAGCTGCCAATATTGGGTATAAACTGGTTCAGCGGCTTGGAAAGGCAGAAGCTGTGGGGCCGATACTTCAGGGAATGGCTGCGCCGATCAACGACCTTTCAAGAGGCTGTTCTGTAATCGATATTGTGAACATGGTTGCCATTACCGCCAATCAGGCTGCTGCTCTTTTCGATTAATTAAAAAATATAATCATGGCAAGTGAAGTAATATACGAACCAATCGAAGAATTTGGTCTAATTAAGAAAGATAGAAGCAAAGCGCTTTTTTCAAAAATTGGCATCGTTGGATGTGGCCTAATCGGTCAGAATCTGGCCAGAGTTGCCAGTTTCTACGGAATGGAAGTTGTTTTTATTGAAGTCAGCGAAGAGAAAATCCTTGATTCGTATAAAAATATTGAGAAAGTACTTGATGAACGGATTGAGCACTGGGGAATAACTCCCGGAGAAAAACGTGCGATCAAATCCAGAATCAATGGAACCCTTGATTATAACGATCTGAAAGGGTGCGATTTTGTGATTGAAGCCATTCGTGCAGTTGATCGTGGTATAAAAATCAAGGAAAGAAAGCAAATTTTTCACCGGATAGAAGAAGTAGTTGACGATGATTGTATCATTGCGACCAATTCTACCACCATTATAATTACCGAACTTTCGTCGGATTTGAAACACCGTGAACGTTGCGTAAGCCTGCATTTTTTCGTTTCATCGCAGGAAGCCCGTATCATGGAAGTGGTAAGAAGCTTATATACTTCGGATGAATCATATCAGAAAGTCTGCAAATTTATTACCCTGATCAACCGCAAGATCGTGCCTGTTGAAGAATCGCCGGGTTTGGTAAGCGTACGTTTATTTGTGGTGCTGCTGAACGAAGCCTGCGAAATTCTGATGGAAAACATTTCGACCATCGATGATATTGACCAGACCATGAAAATTGGTTTTGGAATGCGGCTGGGACCATTTGAAGTGGCGGATAAAATGGGATTGGAAAAAATTGTACGCTGGATGGACAATATTTATGATGAATTTGGCGATATCCGTTACAAGCCGAATCCATACCTGCGTAAACTGGTTAGGGCCAAGCATCTGGGAATAGATGCGGGACAGGGTTTTTACAAGTACGATGAAAATGGAAAGAAATTCAAACCAGCCGCTACAAATAGCTGATTTTCCATCAAATCGTTAAATAATAAAAATTTTAAGAATGAAGATTCTGGTTTTAAATTGCGGAAGCAGTTCAATTAAAGATCTACTTTTCTCTATGACCACCAGGTCGGTTATTGCCAAGGGAGGCATTGAAAAACTGGGAATGAAGGGCAGCTTTATGAAGCATGTCCGTCAGGATGGTCAGGTGGTTGTTTTTGAAGGTGAAATAATGGACCACAAAATTGGTGTCGAATATATTTTAGGTGTGTTGACCAGCGAAAAACATGGTTGCCTGAAAAGCCTTCAGGAATTGGATGCCATTGGCCACAGGGTGGTGCATGGTGGCGAACATTTTAATGCGAGCGTTCTTTTAACCGAGGAAGTAATAGCCGAAGTTACCAAATGCATCGATATTGCACCACTTCACAATCCGCCCAACCTTAAAGGAATCAGGGCAATGGAGGAATTAATTCCCGGAATTCCACAAGTAGGCGTTTTTGATACAGCTTTTCATCAAACGATGGAACCAAAAGCATACATGTACGGAATTCCTTACACACTCTATAAAAAATATGGAATTCGCAGATACGGTTTTCATGGAACCAGCCACAGGTATGTAACCAAACGCGTTTGCGAATTACTTGGAGTTGACTACCAGACCCAAAAAATTATTTCCTGCCATTTAGGTAACGGAGCTTCCGTTGCCGCAATAAAAAACGGAAAATCTTTTGATACTTCCATGGGATTTACACCAATCGAAGGATTGATGATGGGAACCCGTTGTGGTGATCTTGATGTTGGTGTGGTTCAATATATCATGGATAAAGAAGAAATCGGAATTAAATCGGCCAACACCTTGTTTAATAAACATGCCGGTATGTTGGGAATCTCAGGAGTTTCTTCGGACATGCGCGAAATTGAAATGGCAAGTGAAAAAGGCAATGAAAGAGCAGCATTGGCGCTTGAAATGTACAATTATCGTGTAAAGAAATACATCGGCGCCTATACTGCAGCCATGGGAGGACTTGATATTCTCATTATGACCGGAGGAATTGGAGAAAATGCGTATACAACCCGGGAAGGAATTTGCGGCGATCTCGATTTTATGGGTATTTCGCTTGATCACGAAAAAAACAAAGGCTTCAGGAATGAAGGAATTATTAGTACTCCCGATTCGAAAGTAAAAATAGTTGTTGTGCCAACTGATGAGGAATTGGTGATTGCTTTGGATACAGAGGAAATTGTATTCGGGCACAAAAAATTGTAAGCATCTTTATTACTGATTGCTATTATTTATCAGCAAACAACCTTTTACGTGAACGTATTGAAACGTCCGGTGTTAAACAACATCGGACGTTTTGTTTTTCAAAGGTTTAAAAACATTTGTGATGTTGATGTTTGTTGTGTATTTATCGCTTATGAAATGGTAATTTTACCAACATAAAAATTTGTACTATGAAGGTGAAAAGGCTGGCTGATCTTTTTGAAATAGTAAAGTTGTTGGATAAAAAGACTTTGATTGGCGTAAATGCCGTTGACGGACATAGTCTGGAGGCCATTGCAGAAGCTGTTAATGCCGGAATTGTGACTGCAATTGTTACCGGAAATAGTCAGGAGGTTTTGAAACAGTGTGGGATTCATGGCATTGATCCTCATTTATTCCAGATTGTGGAAGCTGAAACAGAAGAGGAGGCTGCCATGCTGGCGGTAAAGCTGGCCAAAATAACTTCAGGAAGTATTTTAATGAAAGGCTTGATAAATACCGATAAATACATGCGTGCCATTTTAAACAAAGAAGTTGGACTAATGACTCCCGGCGGTGTTTTGAGCCATGTTTCGGTAATCGGTAATCCGAATTATCATAAATTGCTGATCGTTAGTGATGTTGCAATTATACCGTATCCAACCATTCCGCAGAAAATCGCCATGACCCATTATTTGATGGAAATGGCCGTGACGATGGGAATTTTCAGGCCGAAAATTGCAATCATTGCGCCAACCGAACAAATCCTGCCATCGCTGATTTCATGCACCGATGCAGTTGAAATTATGAAGGCAGCTGAAAACGGGCAGTTTCAGCCGGCAATTGTTTTTGGGCCAATGGCTCTGGATGTTGCGCTTGATATCGAATCGGCACAAATAAAAAATATTACTTCGGAAGTGGCTGGTGACGCCGATTGTTTGCTTTTTCCGAATATTGACGCCGGAAATGTTTTTTACAAAACGAATACAAAATTGTGTGGCGCCGATCAGGCCGCAGTGGTGATGGGCGCAAATGTTCCGGTAGTTTTGTCGTCGAGGGGCGACAGTAAACAAACAAAACTGAACTCAATTGCGCTTGCCGCGTTGTTAAGTAAATAAAATCTTTTCATGAACGATATTCGAATTCTGGCGATTAATCCGGGCTCAACTTCGACCAAATTTGCCGTTTATTTCGGAAGCGAATGTAAACTTAAAAAAACTTTGCGCCATTCGATCGAAGATCTTTCTCTTTACGAAAATATCATTGATCAATTTGAATTCAGAAAAGGGCTGATCATTGATGCGCTGGTTGAAGAAGGTTTCGATGTTGATAAAATCAAGTACATTATTGGACGGGGCGGATTAACTTACCCTTTAAAATCAGGCGTTTATCTGGTCGATAACCGGATGCTGGAACATGCCCGTGAAGGCATTTACGGTCAACATGCGAGTAACCTAGGGCCACTTATTGCCGATTATATAGCGCTCCAGATTCCCGGAGCACACGCTTATGTAGCCGATCCGGTTGTTGTTGATGAGTTGGAAGATATTGCAAGGTTTTCAGGCCATCCTGAATTTGAGCGACGATCAATTTTCCATGCCTTGAACCAAAAAGCCACAGCACGCATTCATGCAAATAAAATAGGCCGTCGTTACGAAAAGCTGAACCTGATTGTGGTTCACCTCGGAGGAGGAATTTCGGTTGGTGCACACCAAAAAGGGAAAGTGATTGATGTGAACAACGCGCTCGATGGTGAAGGTCCTTTTAGTCCGGAACGAAGCGGGACTTTGCCCGCTGGTCAGTTAATTGAACTTTGTTTCAGCAAAAGATACCAAAAAGACGAGATACGCCGCATGGTAATTGGCGAAGGTGGTTATGTTGCCTATCTTGGAACGAACGATGCGCGGGAAGTGGAAGAACGCGCCGGCAATGGCAATGAGCTTGCCCGGAATGTTCAGGATGCACTCGGATATCAGGTAGCAAAAGCCATTGGCGAAATGGCTGTGGTTCTGAACGGTTATGTGGATGCTATTTTGCTGACCGGAGGATTGGCTTTTAATGAATATCTCACAAAATACATCACCTCGAAGGTTGAATTCATTGCCGGTGTTTATGTTTATCCGGGCGAAGATGAGCTGGAAGCGCTTGCTGCCAATGCACTTCGTGTTGCCACCGGTGAAATTGAACCCTTGAAATATCCAAACTAAGTTCTCAGTCTGAGTTACCAGTTATCAGAATCGTGACTGCAGCAGAAGGCTGTTGATTTCGGTTAAGCCAATACCGTAGTACACAAATCCGAACTCGAGAAATGCCAATTCATTGAACAGCAATAATTCCATTCGGATTAACTGCAAGTTGGGTTAATTGACTTTGATATCGTTTGAATGAGTTGTCAGAGTCCTTTAATTGACTTTCACATCGTCTTTATAGCCTGTTATTCAGTCTTTTTCAATAACGAAGGAACAAATTCAGCGCATCAATCAATATAAATTTGAAGTGAAACTGCTGGCATTTTGGATAGATTTTCTCAGGAATAAAATGGGAGAATAGTTTAACTCAAGTGATCATCTAAATTTGCAAACTAATTTGCAAAATCTTATGGAATAAATTATTGTAAATTTTGATAAGTTTTTTGAATTTATTAAGAAGCTGTTTTAAATTTTGTTCTTTTTGTTCCATTAGGAACAAAATGTGGGTAGGAAAATTATGATTTTAGATGGTGTTTTGTCCCGTACGGGACAAAATGAGTCGATCTAATGTTCTTTTTCTACCCATATATTTTCCCTCCGGGAAAATGGAAACTGTTGAAAGGATTTCACGCGGACTGTTTTCATTATCGCCTTTATTCCCGGGATTAAAATCCCGGGTTACAACATAAACCATCCCGATGGGATTTATCTGTGTGCAGAACAGAGCCCTAAGTTTTGTTTTCTCAACTTTTTTTTTCTTTTATTCAACCCTAGTAGCTGAAGATACAGATAAATACATAAATCTTATTTACCTTATTTTTTGAAGATACAATGGAATAAGGTGAATAAGGTTTTGAATCGTTGGTTGTATTGCCCTGGCTACTAAGGTTTAAGAAAAGGAATAAGGTTTTTCAAAACATATTTCAGGAGGTTTTTTTAAAAAAAAGGTTCTATACGTTTTGTATGGGTAAAGCAACGCAGGCTTTTTTTAGGTGCAGAGCACCGTTGATATTTGTAGCTTAAATGTTGCAATTTACGCATGAGGTGCAGAGCACCGGGATATAGGTATTCAATAATTTAAATATTTCGGTGCGATGCACCTTAACAGCTTTTATCGACTTTTTTTACTACCCCGAGGACTCGGGGCGGCTCTGCCGCTTTCTGACAACCAAATATCATTTTTAGCTTTATAAATAATTAGACACTTCTCAAATTAAAAATGACAAATGAATACTTTACCCACACTTTCCGTTATAAAACAAAAAAAAGTGTCCGTTTCTGAACACTTTTTCTTTTCTGAGCGGGAGACGAGATTCAAACTCGCGACCCTTAGCTTGGAAGGCTAATGCTCTATCGACTGAGCTACTCCCGCTTGTAATTTATGATTGGCGATTTATGATTGGGGATGAAATTCATCATTCATAATTCATCATTCATAATTTCGTTGTGGGGAGAGCAGGATTCGAACCTACGAAGGCGTACGCCAGCAGAGTTACAGTCTGCCCCAGTTGGCCACTTTGGTATCTCCCCAATCAATATT
>JAUYEQ010000014.1 GCA_030691295.1 Bacteroidota bacterium | reverse complement strand
ATTCGGATTGTTCAGGATTCGTTTTGCATCCGACAAACATTGGTTGACAACATTTCTCTGTGCAGCGTATAGTTTCTCAACCTTGGGTCTCAGTTCTTCAAACTTCTGAATTTCGCCTTTCGGAATCGGACCTGAAATAATCAAAGGAGTACGGGCATCGTCAATCAAAACTGAATCGACCTCATCGACGATTGAATAGTGGTGTTTGCGCTGAACCAGATCGTTTGGATTGATGGCCATGTTGTCGCGCAGGTAATCGAAGCCGAATTCGTTGTTGGTTCCGTAAGTAATATCGGCCAGATATGCTTTGCGGCGGCCTTCGGAGTTGGGTTGATGTTTATCGATACAATCAACGGTCAAACCGTGAAATTCAAAGATTGGCCCCATCCATTCCGAGTCACGTTTCGACAGGTAGTCGTTTACTGTTACCAGATGAACGCCTCTTCCGGTCAATGCATTCAGAAAAACAGCCAATGTTGCTACAAGTGTTTTTCCTTCACCAGTACCCATTTCAGCTACTTTTCCCTGATGCAGTACGATCCCTCCGATCAGCTGCACATCGTAATGAACCATGTCCCAGGTAACCTGGTTTCCACCGGCCATCCATTTATTTAGCCAAACAGCGTTATCGCCTTCAATAAAAATACTGTTCCTGATTGCTGCAAGATCGCGGTCGAAATCGGTTGCTTTTACAACAACCTTTTCATTGTCATTAAAAAGTTTGGCTGTTGCTTTGATTACTGAAAATGCCGCCGGAAGTATTTCATTCAAAACTTCTTCGAGCTTGTCTTTAATTTTTTCTTCGAGTTTGTCAATTTCCTGATATATTTTTTCACTTTCCTGAATATCAACTGTTTCTGCCAGTTCGTTCAGTTCAGCGATCTTGTCTTCTTCAGGTTTAATCCGCTCTTTTATCAATGCTTTTAACCGGTCAGATTCGGCTCTCAGTTCATTGTTGGAGAGTAATTTAATGCGTTCATATTCTTTTTTCGTCATTTCAAGCAACGGCGTTATTTCAGTCATGTCTTTATCTGCCTTATTGCCAAGAAATTTGCCTAGAATTTTATTTAAAAATGCCATTGTACAGGTTTTAATTGATCAAAATTTTCAAGCCACAAATGTAGTTATAATGTTTAAAACACGAATTGGTTTTTACGATTATCATGCCATCCGGCTAATCAGCGAAAGATCAGCCAGAATTGACTTTTATTCCGCAATAACTGACAAATTGACTTTTTTATCGTGACAACCGCATAAAAAAAGCCATCGGAATATCCAATGGCCTTTTGTACAAAACCAAATTTCTGATTAGAAAATCAAATGCTTATAACCGTCATTTAGAAGGTCGGGCAAAAAGCCGGCGATCAATTCCAAAGCATAAGCATCCGAAATTTTATTCGGGGTCAGAATTCTTTGATTTTGCAATTGCTGTTTATTTAAAACGGAGGATGTAAACTTTGCGGGCACTCCTCTAAAAGAAGAATGAATTTTTCTCACTCCAAATCCTTCAGGACCTGAAGCGTAGATAACTTCAAAGAATTGGGAACGGACAACAAATTCCCTTTCGTTTCCAACAGTGCGCAAAGCTATTGTTACTGGATTTTCCTGCGCTGAATAACTGATTTTCCAAACTTTTTCGATAGAATTGCCTAATATAAGACGACCAT
>JAUYEQ010000336.1 GCA_030691295.1 Bacteroidota bacterium | reverse complement strand
TCGAACAGTTAAATCCAAAATACAAGGTAACACCTGCCGATATAGAGGCTTATCTGAAAACCACGATTAAAGCACATTTTTGATTGACTGGTTGTTGTTCAAGCGAACCCGAAGTACAGTAACAGCTTACAAAAGCTTTAGCCCGGATGCAATTTACTACGGGCTAAAGCTCTGCATAAATAAATAGTAGTATCCGGTTATATCAATGTCATAGAAGTCATTCAATTGTCATTTGGTAGTCATTAAGTGGACTTGAAAAATAACCGGATGGCTATAAACAATTGTCTGCTACAAATAACAAAATAGCAAAGTAAACCGACAATCAAACAATTAATAAAACCCGCTCAGTATTAGAAGCAGCCCTTCAATCCCTGAACGCTTTGGTGGGGTAAATTGCAAATAATTAAATTGACGAACCTATAATTCGTGTTTCCCTGTAATTCGCATTTTATTACATTTGTAAAAAATATAAACAATGCTTACAAGAGAAAAAGTAAATAGAACTGTTAAAAGCCTCCCTGACACATTTTCAATTGATGAATTGATTGATCAGTTAATTTTTATGGAGAAAGTTGAGGAAGGTTTACGACAATCTGAAATAGGGTTGGTTATTTCGAACGAAGATGTAAAATTAATGATTGATAAATGGTCAAAATAGTCTGGACTGAATTATCACTCCTCGATTTGAAAGAGATATTCGATTACATAGCCGCGAATTCATTCCGTTATGCAACTATTACGACGGACAAAATTTACCAAAGGGTGCAGATAATTGCTGACAATCCATTTACAGGTAAAATAGTAAATGAATTTAATGTGAAATCAATCCGAGAGTTAATTGAAGGTAAATACAGGATTATTTACAGGATAAAAACCAATAATCAGGTCGACATCCTTAGAATATATCATTCAGCCAGATTATTAAAGAGAAACAAAATTGATTAAATTCAAACCTGTAATCTGACTCGAACTCAACCTGTCCCTCCTTGTTCCGATCCATCGAAAAGTACTTGACGATCCGTGTATAAACCTCCCCGATGCAAAAGCCTTGATAGAAATCGGCTTCGAATACAAAAGCACCGGCAAAAGCCAATACGCGTAATTCGTTGGTTCCTGAGCAGCGTTGCACTGAGCTTGTCGAAATACTCCTTGAGTTATTGGATGACCAATCGGTATTAATTCTTTAATTTTCCATACTTTTGATTTGAAATTTATCAGGGTTATGACACAAAAAGATAAGCTGACAGGAAAAATTTTATCGGGAACTTCTGATAAGAACATCGATTTTAATGAGATCAAAAATGAATAAATATGAAATAATAGTTTACTGGAGCCATGAAGACAATCGGTTTATTGCTGAAGTGCCCGAATTACCAGGATGCATGGCTGATGGTGAAAATCAGATTGAAGCCATTAATAACGTCAATAGGATTATCAATGAATGGATTGAAACTGCTATACAAAACAAACGGAATATCCCCATTCCAAAAGGACGGCTTCTGTTTGCATAGCTTGCAATACCAAATGCAATTTCAAATCCCTCCAAAGCCATTCTGGCAGATTGCCGATGAATAGCCCTGCCCGACACAGGCGGGAATGTAAAGGCTAATCGGGTGAGCGATCCCGATATATCGGGAGGACCAAAACATTTCTTCAATCGGTATCAGCTTCGGGCAGGGAGTTTATCAAAGCCTTTGGGCAGTGGCCACAAAGCATTTAATTGTTACTGCAAACCTATTGGCAATTAATGCAAACATTAAAATAACCATTACAAGCTGTTAAGTTGTTATTGCAAACACTAAAATAACCGCTACGAGTTCTTTAGTTATTATTGCAAACACTAAAATAACCGCTACAAGCTATTTAGTGGATTCCGCAAACTGATTGCATGTTGTTGCAAGCAACAAAGTTGATTCCGCAAGCAGCTAAATTCTTAATAACAAAACATCCCCGATACAAAAGCCTTGACAGAAATTGGCTTTGAATACAAAAACAACAGGAAAAGCTAACTCAAGAAATCCGCCTTAATCCATGCAATTGCTTTAATACTATTCACAATAATTCAAGGACTTTGAATTTTTAACATTGAACTTTAATCTCACCAATGATCTCAAAATCTAAAATACTAGTAACCGGAGCCGATGGTTTTATCGGTTCTCACTTAACAGAAGCATTACTGGCAAAAGGGTACAAGATTAAAGCCCTTTCCCAATACAATTCCTTTAATTACTGGGGTTGGTTGGAGGATATCCCTGCCAATCAAAATCTTGAAGTAGTCTCCGGCGATATACGCGATCCTCATTTCTGCAAGGAGATTACAAAAGACGTTGACCTGATCTTTCATTTGGCCGCTTTAATAGCCATTCCATTTTCATATGTGGCTCCCGATAGTTATGTAGATACCAATGTAAAAGGTACATTGAATATCTGTCAGGCAGCAAAAGAAAACGGGAATATCCGTGTAATTCATACTTCAACTTCTGAGGTGTATGGAACCGCACAATATGTTCCCATTGATGAAAAACATCCGAAGCAGGCACAATCGCCCTATTCAGCCTCTAAAATCGGAGCCGACGCGATGGCTTTGAGTTTCTTTAATGCCTTTAATCTGCCAGTAACTATTGCACGTCCTTTTAATACATACGGACCAAGGCAATCGGCAAGAGCCATTATCCCGACCATTATTTCTCAAATAGCCAATGGCATTAAAGAAATTAAATTGGGTGACCTCACTCCTACCCGCGACTTTAACTTCGTAAAAGATACCTGTAAAGGGTTCATTGCCCTGGCTGAAAACGATTCAACGATTGGAAAAGAAATAAATATCGCTTCCAATTTTGAGATCTCAATGAAAGACACCCTGGAGCAGATTAAGAAAATCATGAAATCAGATGTGCAATTTATTACTGAGGAACAACGTTTACGTCCGGAGAAGTCTGAAGTTTTTCGTTTATGGGGTGACAATACTTTGATAAAAGAATTAACTGGTTTTACTCCCGATTACAACATTGAACAGGGATTAACAGAAACCTGTAATTGGTTGGCCAATCCTGAAAACCTAAAGAAATATAAAGCAACGATCTACAACGTTTAAAATGGAATCCAAATTCTACGAAATAATCAGTTTTATCCGGGAGAAATACAATACTCCGGAAGGCTTTATCGCTTTGCATGAACCACGGTTTAACGGCAATGAAAAAAAATATGTCAATGAATGTATTGATACCACCTTTGTATCAAGTGTAGGTAAATTTGTTACCCGATTTGAAGAAATGATTGCCGAATTCACGGGTGCAAAACATGCGATAGCTGCGGTAAACGGAACAGCTGCGTTGCACATTGCTTTGCTGTTGAGCGATGTAAAACCCGAAGATGAAATAATTACACAAGCGTTGACCTTTATTGCCACTGCAAATGCGATTGCCTATACAGGTGCAAAACCTGTTTTTGTTGATGTAGATAAAGACACGCTAGGTCTTTCTCCTAAAGCTTTGGAAAACTGGCTCGTCAATTCGTCAATTCAACAATTCAACAATTCAACCCATAAAACAGAAGC
>JAUYEQ010000700.1 GCA_030691295.1 Bacteroidota bacterium | reverse complement strand
CCATTCTGCGACTTCCGCCTTTGTCTTGAAGAATATCCCGCAGGCGCTGAAAGATTGGTTTCGCCGCAGGCGAATTTCAGCGTTATTAAAAAGAAACCCAGCACATAAAGAAATTTTATGTGCTGGGTATTCCGGTTCTGAAAGGCAATGCGACCGATTCTTCAGGTCAGCCGGTTACCGGAACCGGGAATGTAAAAGTTTCACAGGATACTCAATCCATGGCCGAATTCAGGTTTCACACAGTTGTTGCCGGTGAAACTTTGTATTCGCTCGAACAGAGATATGCCATTTCCCGTGAAGAATTGATACGGCTGAACCCTGCACTTCAGAATGGATTGCAGACAGGAACAAGATTAAGAATACCGGAAAGAAAAAGGGAAATATTTAGTGTCGCACCGACTTCCAAACCTGATTCGGTTATAATTGCTGAAGCAGAACCTGAAAATTTAAATTGTAATCCAATATCCGGCAGAAATAACCAAAAATACAAAGCCGCGCTTTTACTGCCATTTTATCTTCAGGGAAACGAACAGTATTACCCATCTGACCGCAATAACAGGATGCTTGTCAGTAAAATAGAAAGAGGGAAACTCAGCCAGCTGTTACATTCCGGAGGAACAGATACAATAGCTTCAAAATCAACTGCTAAAATTGATCCGCGTGCCGAAAGCTTTATCGAATTTTATGAAGGTGTGCTTTTGGCAATCGATAGTCTTCAGCAAAAAGGCATGAACATTGAATTGTATGTTTTTGATGCTACCAACCAGAAGATGATCAACGCATTGCTGCAATTGGATGAATTCCGTGATCTGGACCTGATTATCGGACCGGTACATCCCGAAATTCAGGAATCAGTTGCCGCATTTGCAGCCAAGAACCGGATTCCGATGATTTCTCCGCTGGCATCAACCGGGGATTTTGAGAATAACAATTCATGGTATTTCAAGGTTAATCCAACACGCGAATACCAGATTGAACAAACCGCACAATATATTGCAGACGAGTTCAGAAATAAAAATTTTGTGCTGCTGCCAATGGGCGGTGGTTCAAATTCTACGGAAGCAAAACTTGCTGAACTGGGCAAGATAAAACTTTTAGCGGCACGTCAATCGATGAATAACAGGGAGAATTTATTTCACGAATACAGTTTTCAAAAAAATGGCCTTAGCGGGGTTAAACCACTTTTGGATGAAAACGGCGAAAATATTTTTATTATTCCTACCGACAATGAAGCGCAGGTGAGTGTTGCCGTAACCAATCTGAATGCTATTGCTGAAAAATTCAATGTGGTTTTAATAGGGACTTCCAATCTGATTAAATTGAAAAGTATTCAGACCGAAAATTATCACCATATAAGGTTGCGTTATTTATCTCCTACTTTTATCGATTACAGCAAACCGCTTGTTCGCCGGTTTGTCAGTCAGTACCGCTCCACGTTTTCAACCGAACCCAGTCAGTTTAGCCATCAGGGTTTCGATGTTTCCTACTATTTTCTGAGTGCTCTTTTTCAATACGGAAAAGACTTCAGAGGCTGTTTACCCGATTATCCGATGGAATTGACACAGACGGTTTTTAACTTCAGGAAAGTCGCTCCTATGGGCGGTTTTATGAATTACGGAATGTTTGTAACCTCATTTGAACGTAATTATGATGTTCTGAATTACGGCACGGTTGGAACAACTAAAAAAGTAAATTCGTATCAGTAAGATCAAATCAGACAAAAGATTGTAATTTAACCGACTGCTGAAAGCTTCTGAAATTATGATCGCAGATAAAAACACAGTAATTGGCTACAGGCCTTTATTCTTTAGGAAATACAAAATAAATGTGCTTCTGCTGTGTTCTTTTTTGTTCCTTCTTATCGCTGCAAAATCTTCCGGAATCGATGCTGTTAATAACCTGAATTTCGATTTCTATTCGCAGGAACACGGACTTTCCAATAACCAGATTCATTCCATTTTACAGGACAAAAAAGGATGGATATGGGTTGGTACTTCTCAGGGCGTTTGCCGTTTCGATGGCTATAAGTTTACCGTTTTCAAAAACAATGCTGAAGATACTACCAGCTTAAAAGGCAATCTGGTAAGAACTATTTTTGAAGATAGCAAAGGCCAGATTTGGGTTGGTACCGAAAATGGCGGGCTCAACAAATTCAACCGTGAAAAGGAAAATTTCAAGCATCTTTTTTATTCCGGAAATAATGCAGTTCTGCGCGATGCTTCAGTTACTTCGGTGCATGAAGATCTCGCCGGAAATATATATATTGGCACGGAAACCCAACTTTTCAGGATGGAAAATGAAGCCAGCCTCATTGAAATAAAACCTTCCAACAGGGCGAATTTCACAACGTATTTCCGCGTGTTACAAACCGATCAGTCTGGAAAAATCTGGATAGGAACGAATGACGGCCTATATATTTACAATCAGAAAGAGAATCAGGTTCAGAAAATTAATCTTCCGCAGAACTTCTCATCAAACCAGGAGATATGGACAATATACAAAGATGATGATGGCACAATTTGGGTTGGAACATATGCCAACGGATTATTTACGATTAATCCGAATACCCTTGAGATAAAACAGGTTGTGATAGACCGCAACAACGACAGAAGTCTCACCGTCAGGGCAGTGGCAAAAGACCGCAACGGGAAATACTGGATTGGAACGAGGGGTGGATTGTATGTATTTGAAAAGAATAAAGGTACTACCGCTTTTTATTATCACGATGAAAGAGAACCTAAAAGCTTGGTGAATAACTCGATACAGTATATTTTGCACGATGTGAAAGGTGATGTTTGGATTGGTACGCGCAACGGAATCAATTTCCTGATCGAAGAAAGGCAAAATATTCTGGGTTATAAATCGATGAAGGGTGACAACCGATATTTGAACAGCAGCGAAATTTTTGCTTTCTGGATGGATCGTAAAGGCGATATCTGGGCTGGGACTGAAAGCGGCGGCATCAATATTCTGGACCGTAAAACAGGCCGGTTCAAATACCTTATGCCGCAACCCGGAAATCCAAATTCATTGTCGAGCAATTGCATCAAGGCATTGCTCGATGACGGTAAAAACAATCTTTGGATCGGTACTTTTTTGGGTGGAATTGATGTGATGAATCTTCAAACCGGAACTTTCAGGCACTACATAAATAATCCGAATGATCCGGCAAGTCTTTCAGATAACCGGGTTTGGGCTTTGCTTCGCGATAGTGAAAAACAGATCTGGGCGGGAACCGGCAGTGGATTGGATAAATTTGATCCTGCAACCAATTCGTTTATTCATCACGGAAATCTGGTTGACGGCGAACAGGTGAATTGGCTTTCAGAAGACGATGAAGGGTGTCTGTGGATTGGCTCAGAAAATCTCATTATTTATAATCCAAAAAACGAGGACGTTGTCAGGGTAAATGAAACGACTCGTTACATGCTTCAGGATTCGAAAAAACGCTTTTGGCTGGCAACGCTTAACAACGGGATTGCCCTATATTCAAAAGAAAAGGGAATCATCAGGTATTACACAGAAAAAAACGGATTGGCTAATAACCAGACACTTGCAATACTTGAAGATAATGAACATTTTTTGTGGATCAGCACCACCAACGGGCTTTCGAAGTTTGATCCTGAAACGGAGCGCTTTCACAATTATTCACTTAAAAACGGCTTCCAGAACAATCAGTTTACCTATGGAGCCGCTTATAAAACTCCTGATGGAGAATTGCTTTTTGGCGGTATTTCCGGCTTTAATATATTTAATCCGACGAAAATTAAATCGGGCGATTATTTTGCACCGATTGTACTTACCGACCTGAAAATATTCAATAAATCGGTGAAAATTGGCGACCATAAAAAAGACATTTTAACCAAAAGCATTTCTGAAACCGAGAGAATTAACCTAAAATACGATCAGAATTCGATTACGCTCGATTTTGCATCATTCGATTATGCCAACAGCCTTGGCATACAATATTCGTATTTCCTTGAAGGTTTCGATAAAGATTGGAACGAACCTTCGTTGAGCCGGTCGGCAACTTACACCAATCTCGACCCCGGTGAATATACCTTTCGTGTGAAAACCGTTTCGATCGATCGTCAGGAAAGCAATTCCGGTCCTGCGCTGATAATTAACGTGTTGCCACCATACTGGGAAACCTGGTGGTTCAGGTTATTGATTTTCATTACCGTTTTTGGACTTTTGTACATGTTGATCATTTTCCTGCTGAACAAGGAAAAGCTAAAGAACGATTTGGTACTTGAACGCATGAATACAAAAAAAATTCATGAACTGGACATGATGAAATTGCGCTTTTACACCAATATTTCGCACGAAATACGCACTCCGCTTACACTTATTCTCGGGCCGCTCGAAAAATTAAGGAACAATACCATTCCTGAACCTGAAATAAAGGGACATCTGGAAGTGATGCACCGAAATGCAAGCCAGTTACATCAGTTGATCAATCAGTTGCTTGATTTCAGGAAAATGGAAACAGGCAACCTGAAATTGAATTTGTCGCGCGGTGATTTGGTTTCGTATATTTCGGAGATTGTTGAATCATTCGGAAAATATGCCGAAGAAAAGGAAATAGAGTTAAAATTCAATTCACTTAAAAAAGAGATCGTAACCAGTTTCGATGCCGATAAGGTTGCCAAAATCATGAACAACCTGCTTTCTAATGCATTTAAATTTAGTGGAAAGGGTGGAAAAATAGCTGTCAACCTTTCGCTGGTATTTGATTCGGATGAGAATGAACAATTGGGTAATTCACCGGATAAAAGAATCATTGAAATTACTGTGAAAGACACCGGTATCGGGATTTCAGAATCGAATCTGAATAAAATATTTACCCGTTTTTTTCAGGTCGATGAACAGGGAAAACAGTCAGGAACCGGAATTGGCCTTGCTTTGACAAAAGAACTTGTAAAATTGCACAACGGAAAAATATTTGTATTTAGCAAGCCTGGAAAAGGAGCAAAGTTCACTGTTCAACTTCCCTATCAGGAACTTCAAAATGCAATATCGGCGGAACACGTTCATGGTGACGAAAAGGGAGAAAACGAACATGTTCTTACCAATGCCGAAGAGCAAAGCGGGGAACAAATAATTTCAGGTCAAAAAATTATGCTTTTGGTTGATGACAATGCTGATGTCCGTTACTTTATTAAATCGCATTTTTCGGCCAGTTACCATGTTCTGGAAGCCGGGAACGGGTTGGAAGGTTGGGATATTGCTTTGAAAACCATTCCCGATATTATTATCAGCGATGTAATGATGCCCGATATGGACGGCTTCGAATTCTGCCGGAAGATACGGAAAGACGAGCGGACCTCGCATATTCCTATCATTTTGGTTACCGCTCTCGGATCGCGCGAGCACGAAATTGAAGGATTGAGTCACGGAGCCGACGATTACATTACCAAACCTTTTGATTTGGTGATTCTGCAAACAAAAATTGAGAATATACTTTCAGTCCGCCAGTCGCTGAAACAAAAATACACCGGTGAAATGCTGCTACAGCCCCGAAACATTATTCTGAGCTCGCCGGATGAACGATTCCTTAGAAAAGCTATTGAAGTGGTTGAAAACAATATTGCCAATCCTGATCTTGACGTTGAGCTGTTAGCCTCCGAAATTGGAGTCAGCAGGATGCAGTTGTACCGCAAACTCAATGCGCTTACCGAAATGACTGTGAAAGAATTCGTACGGAACATCCGACTGAAAAGAGCAGCACAAATGTTGGTGCAGAAAAAACTGAATGTGTCGGAAGTGGCTTATGCCGTTGGTTTTAAAGATTTTTCTCATTTTCGCAAATGTTTTAAACAGGAATTTGGCATGAGCGCTTCTGAATATGTGGACAAACATGCAGAGGTATAATTGGAAAGTGATTTAAAAATGCCATTACGGTTGTATTTCAAAAATAATGTACAATGGAAAAAGAGTATATAGTGGAACTTTTTAATAGGTTTGAAGACGCTTGTTACTACTTTGAAGGCGTTGAGTGTTGGAGTGCAAGGGAACTCCAATTAATTCTTGGTTATTCGCAATGGCGGAATTTTAAGAACGTAATTGACAAAGCTCAAAAATCTTGTGAACAAGCAAGAGAAGAAGTCAAAAACCATTTTGCCGAATTCAGCAAAATGGTTGAAATTGGAAGTGGTGCACAAAAACCAGTTGAAGATATTGCACTCACTAGATATGCGTGCTACCTTATTGCTCAAAATGGTGATGCAACTACAAAGTCTGAAATTGCTTTTGCTCAAACCTATTTTGCAGTACAAACTCGAAAGCAAGAAATAATAGAAAAAAGATTATTAGATATTGCAAGAGTTACAGCTCGTGAAAAACTTTCACAATCAGAAAAGAAGCTGTCAGGAATTATTTTTGAAAGAGGCATTGATAATAAGAGTTTTGCAATCATTCGCTCGAAAGGCGATCAAGCTTTGTTTGGAGGCAGAACCACCAATGATATGAAACGAATTTTACAAGTTCCTGCAAATCGTCCATTAGCAGATTTTCTTCCAACATTGACAATAAAAGCTAAAGACTTTGCAACTGAACTTACAAGCCATAATGTTGTGGACAAAGATTTGAAAGGTGATGCTCAAATTACAAAAGAACACATTGAAAATAACTTAGCTGTCAGAAAAATACTTCACAACAGAGGTGTAAAACCAGAACAACTTCCACCTGCCGAAGATGTGAAAAAAGTAGAAAGAAGATTGGAAAGCGAAGAGAAAAAGATTTTGAAAGAAGTGAAGAAAATTCAAGAAAAGAAAAAAAGTAGTTAATGGACAATATAGGAGATTTACAACCAATGGACGCTGTTGATATCCAGTCATTCCTAAAACTTTCAGATTTGATGTTGTATCTGAAAATAGGCAATACAGAGCTATTGGTAATGCGGTTCCACCATTATTAATGTGGCATGTTGCTAAGGCATTGTCAAATATTGATCTTCATAAGGTAAAAAAGCCAAGTTCGAAGGCCGAAAAAGAAATAGGCTTAGCCAACCCATAATATAAATATCACACGTATCTCAAACTTTACCAAAGTCGAAGTTCTCCAAAGACTTTGACTAATGTTACGCGTTGTTTTCTTTCCCCACATTTTGGTACATATAACCCGCTTTTGGTACGTATGTCCTTCCTTCCTGATATGAATTCGAAGGTTTATGGGTAAACATTGCAGTAATTTTACTCAACGAATTGCCAATCAACTATGACATGGAAAAAACAGTTAAAAAACTTAAGCAGGTTTCATGGATAATCGTTCTTTTAACGATCCTCCTTGCCGCAATCCTGACATTACTGATTATTACAAGTTTATGATTCTAAAACGATAACCAAATCTGAAAGTTATGACAGACTTTAAACATGCAAAACAAAAACGGCTGCGTAAATTTTGCTTCCGCGCAGTAATTCTTGTGCTGGGTCTATTTTTAACAGTTGGTTCTGTGGTTTTTGCCCAGAATATTACTGTTAAAGGTAAAGTGATTGATTTCCAGACCAAAGAAGGTATTCCGGGTGCCAATGTTGTGGTAAAGGGTACCACTACCGGAGTTATTTCAAATTTTGACGGTGATTATACAATCAGTGTTCCGTCGAGTGCTACATTATCATTCTCTTTTATTGGCTATGCTGCTCAGGATATTCCGGTAAATGGCCGTACAAACCTCAATGTTGCTCTTCTGACTGATACACACGAACTGGACGAAGTGGTAGCAATTGGTTATGGAACGGTAAAAAAACGTGATATTACCGGATCAGTTGCTTCGGTACAAGGTGACGATTTGCGGGCGATTCCTGTATCAAGCGCTGCAGAAGCCATTACCGGAAAACTTGCCGGAGTGCAGATTACTGCCACCGAAGGTTCGCCTGATGCTGAAATTAAAATCCGCGTTCGCGGTGGCGGTTCAATTACCCAGGACAACGCGCCGCTTTACATTGTTGATGGATTTCCGGTAGGAAGCATTTCGCAAATTTCTCCTTCCGAAATTCAGTCGATTGATGTGCTGAAAGATGCTTCTTCGACCGCTATTTATGGATCCCGTGGCGCTAACGGAGTAATAATAATTACTACCAAAAGCGGGCAGGCCGGAAAAGTCTCTGTAAGCTACAACTCTTACTTCAGTTTGAAAAAAATTGCGAATAAGCTGGACGTTCTTGATCCTGAATACTATGTAAAGTGGCAATATGAATATGCAATGTTAAGATACGGCGGCGACAGACTGGACACTTACACTAAATTCTTCGGACCTTACCAGGACATGGATTTGTTTGCCGGACAGCCAATGAATAACTGGCAGGAACAAATTTATGGACGTACAGGTGAGGTTTTTAACCATGATATTGGTATCAGGGGTGGAACAGAGAAGTTTTCGTATGCCTTTAACTACGCGCACCTTAAAGACAAGGCCATCATGATCGGTTCCGATTTCAAGCGGGACAACCTTTCGCTGAAAATGAACCACAAAGCAAATGACAAAGTCGAACTTGCTTTCACAATGCGATATTCCGACACCGAAATCAACGGAGGTGGAGCCAATGAACAAAACGAAGCTTCTTCTGCAGATTCAAGGTTAAAACACAGTATAACTTACACGCCAATGCCTTTGTCAGGTTTAACTACCGATGGGGTTGACGAAGACATCGCCAGTTATCTGGTGAACCCGATAACTGCCACTTATGACAACGATCGTTTTCAGAAACGAAAAAATTATAACATGGCCGGAAGTTTTTCCTGGGAGGTGTTTAAGGATATGGTTTTCAAGACTGAAGCTGGGTTGGATAATAGTATCAACGATGATAACCGCTTCTATGGCTTGACCACTTATTACATCAACAATGCACCGGCTTCAGAGAATCAGGGACACCCGGCCATTATATTAAGAAACTCGGTTCAGGAGCGTATCAGGAATACAAACACTTTGAATTTCGACCTGAAAAATTTAATGAGCGAAGATCACTCCATGCGTTTACTTTTGGGTCAGGAACTTGTAATAACAGAATCGCAGAATCAAACTTCGGTTGTGCATGGTTTCCCAAAATTATTCACATCAGGAGAGGCATTCCGCCTTACAAACCAGGGAAAGGCCAATTCTGTTGATGATTTTTATTCGCCTGACGACAAACTTCTTTCATTCTTTGGAAGGATAAACTACGATTACCAGAGTAAATATATATTGGCGGCCACTTTCAGAGCTGACGGATCCAGCAAATTTTTAGCTGGAAACCGCTGGGGATATTTCCCATCGGCCGCAGCGGCATGGCGGGTTTCGGCTGAAAACTTTATGCAGTCAACATCGCATTGGCTGGATGACCTGAAGCTTAGGCTAAGTTACGGTTCTGCCGGAAATGACAGAATACCATCGGGACAGATGACGCAGTCTTTTGTGTCCAGTTCCACAACCTGGATGAATGGTTACGATAGTTTCTGGGCAGCCTCGAAAACCATGGCAAATCCGGAGTTAAAATGGGAGACCACATATACCCGTAACCTTGGACTTGACTTTGCCCTGTTTAAATCGCGTTTGTCAGGTAGCTTCGAAACTTATTTAAATACTACCAAAGACCTTCTGATTGCATTTCCGGTTTCAGGAACAGGTTACGATACCCAATTCAGGAACATGGGAGAAACGCAAAACAGTGGATTCGAATTTTCCCTTAACAGTTCGGTCATCAATAAGAAAAACTTTGGTTTGAACCTTAGCTTTAATATTGGTTTTAACAAAAATAAGATCAACTCGCTCGGTATTATGGAAGACTTTGGAGCTGAAACTGGCTGGGCATCGACTGATATTGGCAATGATTACTGGATTGCCAATGGTGGTTCGGTTGGGAAAATGTACGGATATGTTTCTGACGGAAGTTACGAAGTTTCTGATTTTACAGGATACAATACAACAACAAACCGTTGGATATTAAAAGAAGGTGTGGCCGATGCAACCTCAATAGTTGGTAATTTAAGGCCTGGTATGATGAAAATTAAAAACCTGGTTGGCGAAACCAATGCAATAACCATCGACGATCGTACCATTATTGGTGATGCAAATCCTCTGCACACAGGTGGATTCACCCTAAATGCTTTTCTGTATGGTTTTGATTTAACCGCTGTGCTAAACTGGAGTTACGGAAACGATGTTTACAACGCCAATAAAGTGGAATACACACAATCAACGCCAAGGTATCAGTATAGAAATATGATTACCATGATGGGGAATGGCGAAAGATGGAACAACATTGATCAGGCAACCGGTCTGTTGGTGAACGATCCGGCAACACTGGAGGCTATGAATTCCAACACGAGCTTGTGGTCGCCTTATGTAGCCAGGGCTGTTTTTACCGACTGGGCTGTTGAAGATGGTTCGTTCCTTCGCCTGAATACCTTGTCGGTTGGCTATACAATCCCATCAGCATTGACAAATAAATTGAACATTCAGAGCCTGCGGTTTTATGTAACCGGCAATAATGTGGCAATACTTACCAATTATTCCGGTTTCGATCCTGAAGTTTCCACCCGCAGAAAAACGAATCTCACGCCAGGTGTCGATTATTCTGCCTATCCAAAAAGCAGGCAACTTGTATTTGGTTTAAACCTGAATTTCTAATCTGAAAAAGACATTAAATATGAAAAGGATAATATATATAATTGGAATAATCCTCGCAGGTGTATCCATCTCGTGCGATGACTACCTCGAAGCGCCTACCAAGTCTTCATTGGATGAATCGGTCATCTTTTCTACTCCTGATCTGGCCAAAGGGGCTGTTGATGGAATTAAAGTTCCCTTTGCCGAAACCAATTCCTACCGTGGAAGATACACGCCATTTTATGGGATGAACACTGATATAGAGTGGTTTCATGCTTCAGAAACAGTGGGCGCTAATTCCGAATTGGTAAATTACAATCCCAGCCCGAGCAACTCAAATATGAATACATCCAACAATGCATGGGCGCAAATGTATTCAGGCATCGAACGTGCCAATATATGTATCAAAGGCTTGCGTGCACACGGAAATCCTTTACCTGGCAACGAACTGGGGTATTTGCTGGGCGAAGCGTTAACCTTAAGGGCAATTTATTATTACGACCTCGTTAAAGCTTGGGGCGATGTGGTTGCACGTTTCGAACCTATTTCTACTGAAACACTTTACCTTCCGAAATCGAGTCGCGATGTGATTTACAAACAGTTGATCGCCGACCTGGAAGAAGCTGCCACATTGGTGCCCTGGCCCAATGAAACAAGCACAACCACCAGCATTGAAAGAGTTAACAAAGCATTTGTAAAAGGTCTTCGTGCAAGCCTCTGTCTCTCTGCAAGTGGTTTTTCGCAGCATCCCGATGGAATTCGCAGAAGTACTGATCCGGATTTATCGGTTGCGAAACTTTATCCGATTGCATTCCAGGAATGCCTTGATGTGATAAATAGCGGAACCTGCAAACTTGAGCCATCTTTCGAAACTGTTTTCAAAAAGAACAATCAGGATAATATTACTGCCGGTGGTGAAGGACTATGGGAAATTCCATTCTCCGATGGGCGCGGACGTGTTCTGTTTACTTTTGCCATAAGGCACGTAAGTATCGATCAATATACCGGACAGGCCCGCGGAGGAAGTGCAGGCCCTGTATCCCATGTTTTTTATGACTACGATTTGAAGGATACCCGTCGCGATGTAACCTGCGTTCCTTACGAATGGGGGACTGCAGTTGCAGGGAAATCGAAACAGGTTTTAAACAACCTGAACAAATGGAGCTTCGGAAAATACAGGTACGAATGGATGAACCGCTATGTAACCTCAACAAACGATGACGGTGTAAACTGGCGGTACATGCGCTATGCCGAGGTAATTTTAATGGCAGCCGAAATTGCCAACGAGTTGCAGGGCCCTGCTGCAGCCGCTCCATATTTGAAAATGATCCGTCAGAGGGCATTTGCTGCCAGCGACTGGCCAACAAAAGTAGAAGCCTATGTAAACGGACTTTCCTCAAAAGACGCCATGTTTAATGCCATTGTTGAAGAGCACAAACTGGAGTTCACAGGTGAAATGCTCCGGAAGCAGGCGCTCATCCGCTGGAACCTCCTGAAAGTTAAACTCGATGAAGCAAAAACAAAATTATATGCCCTCAGAGACCGGACCGGGCAATATGCTGATATACCCGAAAAAGTATATTCAAGGTATGCTACTGATGGAGAAACGCTTCAGTTTTATGGCCTGAACCGGGGTGAAACACTGGACAAAACAACCGAATATGAGTTTAATACGGTTTATGTAGCCCCGTCAAAACTTACAAATGCCAAGATCGAATCCATCTACGCCAGAAATCCCAATGAACGGCAATTCTGGCCGATATGGCAGGTATTTCTGGATTCCAGTAATGGTCAATTGGTAAATGATTATGGCTACTAAAACACAATAGATATGAAACGAGCCATGAGAATTGCTTCTCACACAGGAGGATGACTAGTTGGCGAGTTCCATATGGCAATTAAAAAACAAATTATAGACATATGAAAAATAAACTTAAAAATATAGCATACATTATCGGGTTGTTTATCTTGATTTCCGGAGGATGTAAAGAAGTTGACCCGGTAATTGAAGACCTTGAATTCAACAGGGTTTTTACACCTGTAAATGTTACAGCGATAATCAGGAACCTTACCACTGCCGAACTGAACTGGAATGTGCGGGGCGATGCCGATCATTATGTGGTTGAATTCAGTGAAGACAGTCTGGTGTTTGGTTCAATCGTCAGAACTGTTGAGGTTTCTCCTGAACAACTTCCTTTCCGCATTCTGCTCGATGGTCAGACCCGTTATTCTGCAAGGGTAAAGGGCGTCAGCAGCAGTGGTGTACAGGATTCGAAATGGGGCATGGTTACCTTTAAAACTGATGCGGAAAATATTTTCGCTCCTTTGGAAGGTGCTAATATTGGTGCCACCACTGTTACTTTAAAATGGCCTGCCGGAAGTGACGTAACTAATCTCATCATTATGCCTGGAGGTACGTCAAGAATCATCACCGCTCCTGAAATAGCAGCTGGTAGTGCAACCATTACCGGCCTTACCGGTGAAACGAATTATACAGTGAGACTGATGAGGGGAACCAAACAAAGAGGTTCAGTCGCCTTCAAAACATTGATTGACCTTGGCGGTGCAACTCCTGTTTATCATGAAAACGACCTGAGCCTGATAATTGCCAATGCAGCTGAAGGCGATGTTCTGGTGCTTTTCCCCGGCGAATATTTGGCTTATACCGGAAAAATTACCTTGAATAAATCTGTTTCTATAAAAGGCCTGTATCCGCACAATAAGCCAATACTGCATGTTCAGTTTGTGCTTGAGGCTGGGGTTCAGAATGTTGAAGTAAGGGATGTTGATATGGATGGGAATTATTTAGATCCGCTGACATCGCTGGAAGTTCAACTCGATCATGCCTTCCAGTATGCAACAACGAGTGTCAGTTACGGTTCGTTGAGCGTCAATTCCAGCAACATTCACGATTACGGCAAATCATTAATCTCAGGTGCATCTCCAAACGTGGCATCTTCGGTTGAATCAATCTCAGTCACTAATTGTACGGTCACCAATATTCTGGCCATATCGGCCGACTTTATTGATTTTAGGGCTGGCCATGTTGCCAACCTGAGCCTGAAGAACAGCACCTTTGCCAATTGTGCGCCCACACGCGATTTTATCCGCCTTGACAATAGTGCAACCGCTTTCCCCGGAAGGACAAGCAATGTGGTAATCGACCAGTGTACTCTTTATAAAGTGTCGACAGGAAGCAGTAACAGGCTTCTGTACGTCCGCTTCACTACCAATGTAATGAAGGTTTCCAATACCATAATAGCTGAAACCGGTGGCATGTTCACCAATCAGGCGTTGAGTTCGCAGCCCGAATTCTCGAAGAACAACTACTTTAACGCAACTGCCATGTACACCGGTGCATCACCAATAAAGATTGATGCATCGGGCACCCACACGACTTTAAATCCTGGTTTTGTGAATGCTGCCAATGGCGACTTTACAGTTACCAATCAAACATTGATTGATAATAATATTGGTGATCCACGCTGGTAGCACTGAAGTTTAAAGTTTAAGGTTCAAAGTTGAACTGACTTAACAGGTTTATATCGCCTGTTAGGTCAGTTTATATTTTTTTGAAAAACGATTAATAAAAATTGTATGCTATGCTTATAGCCATCCGCTTATTGTTTCTTTTTGCTGTATTTTTTTTACCATTTAATTTAACAGCACAACCATTGGCATTTCCCGGAGCCGAAGGGGGCGGAAAATACACCTCAGGAGGACGAGGCGGAAATGTTTTGTTTGTTGACAACCTGAACGATAAAGGAAATGGAAGCCTTCGCAAAGCCATTGAAGTAAGTGGGCCGCGAACCATCATTTTTCGTGTTTCAGGAACAATTGAACTTGATAAACCAATATATATTAAAAACGATAGCGTGACCATTGGCGGACAAACTGCTCCCGGTGATGGAATTTGCCTGAAAAATTTTGGAATACTTGTTCAGGCAAATAATGTAATTATCAGATATATCCGTGTCCGTCCGGGCGATGATTCAAAAAAAGAAATGGACGCTATTTCGGGCACCAATCAAAAAAACATAATCATCGATCATTGCAGTTTCAGTTGGTCGAACGACGAAACAGCTTCGTTTTACGACAACGAAAATTTCACCTTGCAATGGTGTATTGTGAGCGAAAGCATGAACAAATCGTCGCACTCCAAAGGTGAACATGGCTATGGTGGAATATGGGGCGGCAACAATGCCACGTTTCACCACAATTTATTGTCCGACCACAACAGCCGCAACCCTCGGTTTCAGGGCTCGCGGTACAGCAACAATCCTGAATCGGAAAAAGCTGATTTCAGGAACAATGTTATTTACAACTGGGGCGGCAACAGCGCTTATGGAGGCGAAGAAGGCAATTATAACATAGTAAACAATTACTATAAACCCGGTCCGGCAAGCAGTAAAAATTCGAGCAAACGCATACTGGAACTTACCCAAAGTTTTTTTCATCCGGCTCACAATAGGGATACTTTGGGCGCAGGAAAATTTTTCATTCGTGGAAATGTGATGGTTAGTTCGTCCGAAGTGACCAAAAATAACTGGTTGCACGGTGTACAGGGAAATGGTGTGAATGAATCGGTTAAGTCTGCCTCAAGGCTAAAAAAGGCGGTTTCGGTTGAAAGAATGAAAACACAAAGTGCAACAAATGCTTTTCGGGATGTTCTTGCCCATGCCGGAGCAAGCTTTCGCCGCGATGCAGTGGATGTAAGAGTGGTGGAAGAAGCCCGGACCGGCATTGAAAAATTCGGTGAGACTTTCGGAGGCGGGAAGAAGGGTATTATTGACTTTCCTGAAGAAGTGGGTGGCTGGCCGGTACTCATGCAAACTTCAGCCCCGAAGGATTCAGATGAAGATGGAATTCCCGACGATTGGGAACTGGCCAATAAAATGAATCCGCAGAACCAGGCTGACGGCAATAGTTTTAGCCTGAAAAAAAAATATACCAACCTCGAAGTTTACCTGAATTCGCTGGTGAATGAAAAATGAAGGACATAAAATGATGAATAAGACATTCCCTGTAATTTTTTTGTTCCTGATGATCTTTTCGGGAATTACAACTGCACAATTGCCAGCCTTTCCCGGTGCCGAAGGAAACGGAAAATATACAACTGGCGGTCGTGGCGGAAAAGTAATTTACGTCACCAATCTTGAGGACAATACTTTACCCGGATCATTGCGTTATGCAGTCAATCAAACCGGTGCGCGGATCGTTGTTTTTGCAGTTTCGGGTACCATTCAGCTTAAATCAGTACTGAATATACGAAATCCCAATATCACCATCGCAGGTCAAACGGCTCCCGGCGACGGAATCACTTTAAGGGATTATACCGTTTATAACGACGCGGACAATGTAGTCATCAGATACATTCGTTTCCGCATGGGCGATGAAACCGACCAGGAGAACGATGCAATTTGGGGACGAAACCGCAAAAATATCATCATCGATCATTGCACCATGAGCTGGAATACCGATGAATGCGCTTCGTTTTATGACAATGAAAATTTTACGATGCAATGGTGTTTGCTGTCCGAAAGTCTGCGCAACTCAGTTCATGGCAAAGGTGCTCATGGTTACGGCGGAATCTGGGGCGGAAGAAAAGCTTCGTTTCACCACAATTTGTTGTCAAGTCACGATAGCCGAAATCCCCGTTTCTGCGGAAGCCGATATTCCAACAAACCTGACCTTGAATTGGTTGATTTCAGGAACAATGTGATTTATAACTGGGGCAGCAACAATGCTTATGCGGCTGAGGGCGGAAGCTATAACATGGTGAATAACTATTACAAAGCAGGTCCGGCTTCATCGTCGTCGTCGAAAGCGCGATTTTTGCAACCATACTCCGACGATGGTTCAAATAATCAACCAAAGGGAACGTACGGAAAATTTTATATCGACGGTAACTTTACCTCCGGAAGTGCGGTAGTTTCAGGCGATAACTGGTTAGGTGTTGCGCTGCATTCAAGTTTTGCGACCAATGCACCGGGCATCACCAAAAACGATATAAAGTCGGATACAGAGTTTGCTGCATCGAATGTGACAACCCATTCGGCACAAAACGCCTACCTGAAAGTGTTGGATTATGCAGGTGCCTGCCTGGTCCGCGATGTGGTTGATCAACGGATTATACAGGATGCAACTAACGGAACCGCAACTTTTATGACTGGTGGAAACGGCAGCATAAACGGACTTATTGATACGCAAAGCGCAGTGGGTGGCTGGCCCGTACTAAAATCGCTTCAGGCGCCAACCGACAGCGATTTGGATGGAATGCCAGATGTGTGGGAGGATACCAACGGATTGAAAAAAAACGATCCGGCCGATGCGCAACTTACTACGATCGACGGAAAATACCCAAATGTGGAAGTTTACCTCAACAGCCTGGTGGCCACCATTAGCGAAAATCAGGTAAAAGATGCGCTGTTCACTTCGGTTTATCCGGTTAAGAAAAATGCGATTCGCCCCGAAATACATTTCATTAACAATAGTGGATCTCTCGCGATCGTCCATCAGCATAAAATTATTCTGGTGCAGGTTTTTTCTATGACCGGACAGTTAATTAGCTCTCAAAAATACCACGATAACCGAATTGAAACTCGGATCGACCAAAGGCAAAAAGGACTATTCCTTGTGCGGATTTCTGACGACAAAAGCACCGTGTTTTCCGAAAAAATACTCCTTTTCTGATTCAAACCTCCTTAAATCCCGCTATTTGGGACAAATAGCCCGCTAATGGTACGATTTCACCTCCTATGTGATATGGATTGAAAGACCTGGCACGCGGACTTATCGTAGTTTTGACTTGCCCCCTTCGCCATTGTTTTTTTGATTTGGGTTTTAGTTTATAGTTGCGGAGGGGGCAATCCTCTTTTAATTAACGGATACATCTAAAAAAAAGAAAAATGAAACGAAATTTGATGTTCTTATTAGGATGCCTTATTGTGTTCGCCTCGTGTTCGCCACAAAAAGAAAAAAGTCCCATCGATGGTCTTGACATGGCCGTAAAAATGGCCGATTCGGAAATGATTTTTTTTCCTGAACCCTGGGCTGTTGACTTCAACCCCAAACCTGCC
>JAUYEQ010000685.1 GCA_030691295.1 Bacteroidota bacterium | reverse complement strand
CCGTTTACCATACAACCGATGTTACCATCGAGCTTGATGTATGCCAATCCTTTTTCGTTGGCGGCAATTTCCTGAAGCTCCTCTTCATCGGGTTCGCGCATGGCCAATATTTTTGGCTGACGGAAAAGCGCATTGTCGTCGAAATTCATTTTTCCATCAATTGCCAGAATTTCATTTCCGGTAGTAAGTACAAGCGGATTTATTTCGGCCAGGGTTGAGTCGGTTTCAATATATAATTTGTAAAGTTTTGTGAATATGGAAGCTGCTTTTTGAGCCAGTTTAATATTTCCAAAAAGTTCAAGCGCCACATTTCGTGCCTGATAGTCCAATAAGCCGGTCAACGGATTGATGGAAAACTTAATTATCTTTTCAGGATTATTTTTGGCAACTTCTTCAATTTCAACACCACCTTCGGCACTCACCATCAGGGTGATGCTTTTAGTGTTGCGGTCGTTGATCAGCCCAACATAAAATTCCTTTTCAATGTCAACGGCATCGGTCACTAAAACCTTTTCAACAGTCAACCCTTTGATGTCCATCCCGAGGATTTGTTTTGCAGCATTCCTGGCCTCCTCAGCCGATCGGGCCAGTTTCACACCACCAGCTTTACCGCGGCCTCCGGCTAAAACCTGCGCTTTTACAACTACCATCCGGTTCATCTCCTGAGCCGCCTTTTCAACTTCGTAAACAGTATAACACAAAACCCCATTTGGTACAGGAATGCCATAATCCCTGAAAATTTGTCTGGCTTGATATTCGTGAATTTTCATAAAATTAAATAAAAGTTAGCATTTGGTTTTTTAAACATCGAAATATGCACATTTATAAACACATCAGGCTTAATAAAATTGCATTTTAAAAACATATTAACAGCATTTACAATAAAAAGTTCCTTAAAAGATTGCCTAAATTGACAAGAATACCCGTCAATATTGCCTTGCTTTTGTTTTTTTAGAATAATTTTGCCGCATACGAAAATTAAATCCATGCTCGAAGAAATCAGACAAGTGCTTTATCAGGAATCAGAAGCCATTCAGAATATTCCTGTGACTGATGCTTATGAAAAAGCGATTACAATTATTGAAGATCGGGTTCATAAACTCAAAGGCAAACTGGTTGCCTCCGGAATGGGAAAAGCCGGGCAAATAGCATTGAACATTGCTACAACTTTCAGCTCAACAGGTACGCCTGCTGTATTTCTGCACCCGAGCGATGCACAGCACGGCGATTTGGGAGTGATTCAACCCAATGATGTGCTGCTATTGATTTCCAATTCAGGAAAAACACGCGAAATTTTGGAACTGGTTGAACTGGCTGAAAACCTGCATCCCGACCTGCCACTGATTGTAATTACCAGCAACAAAGAATCTCAGTTGGCACAAACGGCCGATGTTTGTCTCGAAACCGGCAATCCGAAGGAAGTTTGTATTCTTGGACTAACTCCAAGTACATCGACAACAGTAATGACTGTAATTGGCGATGTGCTGGTGGTGATGATGATGAAACGGATTAATTTCAGCAATGAAGATTACGCCAAACGGCACCATGGTGGTTATTTAGGTGACAAATCGAGATTGCAGGCAGGACTAACAGCCCCACCCCAACCCTCCCCGAAGGGGAGGGAGTAAAACCGCTTCGATTATTTTTATTTCAAATTATTAACGATAAATATTGTACAAAACGATTTTAAAGTCCCCTCTTTCGGAGGGGATTTAGGGGAGGCTTTAATATGCGAATTTTAAAAGAAAACACCATTGGATTGGTGATCGATATTCAGGAACGGCTGGTTCCGGTGATGGAAGAACAAGAAGTGTTTGTTGAAAACATTAAAAAACTGATTCAGGGTTTGCAAATTCTGGGAATTCCGTGTATCGTAACTCAGCAATATACCAAAGGATTGGGCGAAACCATCGAAGAAATAAAATCAGTAATTACTGATTTTCAGTACATCGAAAAGAAAGATTTTAGTTGCTTTGATGAACCGGTGGTGGCCGAAAAGCTAGCACTATCAGGAGTAAAAAACGTGATTCTCTGCGGAATTGAATCGCATGTTTGTGTGCTTCAAACTGCAATCGACCTGAAAGAATCCGGTTATTCTCCGATTGTGGTAATGGATTGTGTTTCATCACGTTCGTTTGACAATGTTGATTTGGCCATGGAACGTTTCCGCCACGAGGGAATCATGATGACATCGATGGAGTCGATTCTGTTCGAACTGACCCGTAGTGCCAGAGCTCCTGAATTCAGGGAAATTTCGAAACTGGTGAAATAAAATTTTGGTTGATTGTAGAGACGCCCTACTAGGGCGTCTCTACGGCTCGCGATTATTAATCCGTAAGATCAAAAAACGATAGCGGGGAAATTTGTCAGTTGACAAATTTCCCCGCTATCACAATCGAATTTACACCCTCTCCATCTATGCATCATTTATTTTATCTGTCCGCGAATCTCACCACCAGGATACAGAGGAGTATGAATGTTTACATAGGCATTACCCGCTTTAATGTGCTCTATCAATCCTTCAAATGTCAGTCCTAGATTTGGACCTGTTCCAACCATATTTGCCTGTGTAATCACTCCTTGGGCAAGAATACCATTTGTTGTACCAGGGATTAACAACATGGGCGGAGCAGAAGGATACAGCCAAACTACAACTCCTCCATTTACACCGGCAGGAGCAATGTGAATGTGTGCCATTCTAACATTTTCAAGATTGGCCACAATCAATTTGTAACTCAATTTAGTTCCATCTTTACTGAGTTGAAAAATGGCCTGACCTGTGGCCAGCGTTTCTCTGGGTGGCACCTCCTGGTCACCGGTAAGGTGTGCGGTAAAATTCTGCACTACTTTACCTTTTTTCAATACCAATTCATCCTGAAGTTCAACATCAGAATCAACCTTGTTGCAGGAAGCAAACACCAGGGAAATTCCTAAAACCAAAAGCAATAAATGTTTTTTCATGATATAAGAGTTTAAGATGTAAATTTCTTTTAACACATCAAAAATAGATTGGTTCATTTTTTTCAATAATTTAAATGCCTTAAAAAGAGCGCTGTAAAGTGGCTGGTTGATTCACATAGAAATACCTGACTCTACAGGCAGTTCCTTTGCTTTGCATGTTTTTTTTTGGCAAAATACGGATTTCCAACCGGTGTTTTCCTTCCCATAATCCGTAGCCCAAGGTGTAAAACCACGGAAGGTGCAACTGCGAACTCCATTGGGTAAATAAATCCTGGGTTTTCCATACTCCTTTATTAATGCGGTATTCGATAACCCCGGCATCCAAACCTGAAGCCACCGCAATTCCAACGGAATTTCCTTCAAAATCAAATTTCAGCGTTCCTCCGGGGGCTTCGGCAATCAGCATTGGTACTTTTACAAAATCAGAACGAGTACCGGTTTTATCCTCCGGGATCCAGCTTGTATCAACCTTCCAGCCTTTTACAAGCTTTGTTTCTACCGCCGGAATTAAAATTCCACGGTTATAGCAGGCTTCGGCCAGTTTCGTTGGAAGGGGGTAGGCAGTGAGTTTATCATCATCGGCCACAAAACCGCTCCAGCAGGTTTCCAGGAAAGTTTTCATCGACTGGTAATAAATGTGCTGACCGAATGGAGACGGATGAAGATTTTTGAAATCCTTTTCCCAGGTAAATTCTCCGTTGTCA
>JAUYEQ010000683.1 GCA_030691295.1 Bacteroidota bacterium | reverse complement strand
TTAACCCAACTTGCAGTTAATCCGAATGGAATTCTTGCTGTTCAATGAATTGGCATTTTTCGAGTTCGGATTTGTGTACTACGGATTTTCGTTTTACGAAGGGTGCATATTTGTATTTCAGGGCATCGTAAAGTTTCCGTACCTGCCTTGGCTCTGAGCATCGGCGTATCATGATCACTTCTTCATGATTGTTTTGGGCTAAAGTCGTCACTGCTTTTTGTGTGTTCATGGTTCGTACGATCTCGCGCCAGCCACTGTGAATTCCTTCTTTTTTCAATTGGTGGCGAACGGTGTTTACCAACCAATAAGCCAATAAACCCAGGTGCAGGTGTGCCATCGTGTTTTCATCTTTTTGATGATAGATGGGGCGCAAATCAAGGTCGGTTTTCAGTACACAAAAAGTGGCTTCCACCTCGCGAATGGTGTTGTAAAACTGCCATACATTTTCTTCAGATTTGGCCTGTATCGAGGTGCGCAGAAAGTAAACCCCACTTCTGGCATTGATGTCAATACCTTCTTTTACCGCCCATTTGACTGAGGTTACAATCCGATTTTTCTCTTTGTCTTTGTCAGCCCCCTTCTTTTTACGTTTTAGTTCAGGCTGGTCGCACACTTCGGTTTCTGGGTTAAAGAAGTGGCGTAGTGGGATGAAAGCCGTAATCTCAAATATCAAACGAGGGTTCAACCTTCGCCGTTGCACATGGAAAGGCTGGGAGCATTTTGAGGCCAAAGTTTTATGGAGTGTAATCGCTTACAATATCAGGGTTATGGCTGCCCATGTGGTGATGTTGGCATAGTATTTAGCCTAACATAAAGTCATTTCAAACAGAGTGAATGGGAAAAATGTGCTCAAAAATCAAAATTTGAGGTATAAATTTGGACGAAACCTACGAAAACTGACAAAAATGTTTTTCACGAATTACATTTTCTCCGGATGCCGGTGTATAAATTACTTCTCCTTTGGTATTGGAAAGAGTTGTACCTGGAGTTACTCTAATTCCGGCGGTATTCTGTTTGATGCATTGAACAATCTCGATACAAAGGTTAGTTGTAATAAAAGGTCGTGAATCTAATCTTTCAAGTCCCAGCCAAAGCGCATCTTTATAACTTAAAACTTCTTTAGTTGCTGAGTTTTCTATCTTTTTTTCAGAAATCACCAACTGGTATAAATCGTCATTGGTAGTTATGATATTTTCAATTTCTGAACTTGCCTTTGCTTCCTGTAAATGAATAGTGTCAAGGAATAGCCTTGGATTTGGCAGGTTTATCATTGCTCCATTTAATTGAGCCAATGCTCTACTGGCAGAGATTGTTTTTAGCAAAACTTTTTTTGTCTCAAATTCCACTTTTGGAGGAAGTAAAGGCAGATCATTGAAGGGAATTTCTTTTTTAAAATTAGTTATGACTCAAAGGTAAATTTTACACTTGGCAAACGAACAAGGGTAAAATTAGTGAAAATTTACACTCGTACAATACTCCGGAGTAAACTTTACGCTCGTACGTCGCACCTGGCACGACGCACAAGGTTGGAAACTACCAATTCTTTTGTTTTCAATACAGGGAAAAACGGCACAAAATCCCCGGATTGGGAAAAGTCCTGCTATTATCGCCGTACTTTTCCTATTTTTGCCAGTCAATCTGGTAATTGTATGGATAGTTGGTATTTTAACTTGTTTTTGTCCGATCCGTTTGCTTTGTTTTCAGGCAATGGAATTGATCCTGAAAAGCTTTTGCTTATCCGGATAATTGCAGTTTTGTCGGTTATCCTCGTTTTGATCGTTGGCTGGGAAGCCTGGAAATATTTTCAGAAAAAAAGAAACTTTGGTCGCTTTTTCAGGTTTCTGAAAAAAGTGAAAATTGACGTTCATCTCGATAAAGACCGGCTTTTCCGTCCACATGTTTTAACAATTACCATCCGGAACATTGGAAAACACGAGGCCGACTTGGATGCCCCGGTACTCGAATTCCGCAAAATATGGACAACAAGAAAATTCAAACTAAACGGGATCAAAGGCCAGCAGGTTTTTCCGCTTTTCCTGAATCCCGGAATAACCCACCAAATGCGCGTCGAAACTGCCACATTTCACCTGTACGACCGGGAAATCAAAAGTTTTTACTGGGCTCGCATTCTTGTTTCGGATATTGACGGCCGCAGATGGAAATCGAATAGGGTAAAACTCCGGAAAAGCCTTGTTACATAGCTTTCCGAAGAAAAAAATAGACTAACTTCCGAAGAAAAAAACAAAAAGCAGAACCTGAATGAGAGATTGGAAATTTAATGGCGTTGATTTTTCGACTTTCCCGTATTATAGCGGAAACGATTTGGGCGTTACCTATACAAAAGAAAAAACGAATATACGGGTTTGGGCACCTACTGCGAAAGAGATTGAACTGCGCATTTACAAACATAGCATCGAAGGGGAAGCCATCCGTATCGATCAGTTTACCAAGTTCGACAACGGAACCTGGATTTTTTCGCTAAATGGCGACCTGAATGGTTTTTATTATACGATCCGGGTTAACGATGGCGAATGGCTGAACGAAACTCCCGGCGTGGATGCCCGGGCTGTCGGCGCCAACGGACACCGGGGATTGATTTTCGATCCGGAGGAAACCAATCCGGAAGGTTGGCTGGAAGATAAACGCGTTGAATGTTCGAACCCTGTGGATGCAATTATTTACGAAGTTCATGTCCGCGATTTTTCCATTGCCACTTCTTCAGGAATAATAAACAAGGGCAAATACCTGGCATTTACCGAAGAGGGAACACTTTCGCCGCAAGGCTTAAAAACCGGCATCGACCATTTAATGGAACTCGGGATTACCCATGTGCATTTACTTCCGGTGAGCGATTTTTCGACCGTCGATGAAAATGCACCCGATAATTCCTACAATTGGGGTTACGATCCGCAAAACTTCAATGCTCCCGAGGGAAGTTACGCTACCGATCCAAAAACCACTTCGCGGATTACTGAATTAAAAATGCTGGTTCAATCGCTTCATCAGGCCGGAATTGGTGTTGTGCTCGATGTGGTTTACAATCACACTGCGCTGACCCGTCGTTCGTGCTTTAACCAGACGGTTCCGGGGTATTATTACCGGCAGAAACCCGACGGTACTTTCTCGAATGCAAGTGGCTGCGGAAACGAAATTGCCAGCGAGCGGGCGATGGTGCGCAAATACATTCTCGATTCGCTGTACTATTGGGTTACTGAATTTCATATCGACGGAATCAGGTTCGACCTGATGGGTATTTACGACCTGGACACGATGAACCAAATCAGGGCAAAAATGAATGCCATTTCGCCTGAAATTATATTGTATGGCGAAGGATGGGCGGCAGATTCGAGTCCTTTTGATGAAACTCAGCGTGCCATAAAAACCAATGTTTCCAGACTTGACCGGATTGCTGTTTTTAACGACGATTTTCGCGATGGCATCAAGGGGAATAACTTCAATCCGCGCAGTAAAGGTTTTGTAAGCGGGCAAACTGTTCAGGAAGAAACCATTAAATTTGGCATTACCGCCGCCTGTTTTCATCCGCAGATTGTGTACGGATATGTCGATCGTTCAAAATTTCCATGGGCAAAAGAGCCCTGGCAATGTGTCAATTATGCCTCGTGTCACGACAATTTTACTTTGTACGACAAATTGGTAATGAGCAGTGCTGTTGCCAGCGACGATGAAATCAACAGGATGGTGATGATGGCAGGTGCACTGGTCATCACTTCGCAGGGAATCCCGTTCCTTCACGCCGGAGTTGAGATGGCCCGCACCAAACTCGGCGACCACAATTCGTACAAATCGCCTGATAATATCAATCAGATTGACTGGAACCGGAAACATACTTTTTCAGGCATATTTAAATACTATCAAAGCTTAATCAGGCTGAGAAAAAACCATCCGGCTTTCAGAATGAGAAGTTCAGACCAAATCAGGGAACACCTTATTTTTTCGGACGACTATATGCCCGGAGTTGCATCTTACGTGCTGGTAAACCATGCAAACGGCGATGAATGGAGAACCATACTGATCGTTTTTAACGGAAACACTCATAGTATTCAGTTTCCTAAAAAGAAACACATCAGCTGGAGGCTCGTCTGCATGGACAACACCATCGACGAGGAAAGTACAATTTATCCTGAAGGAAAAGAAATCGAAGTTCCCGGAATTTCGATGATGATATTGGTAGAGGATTGATTCTTTTTAATACACTGCCAGCAACAGATCGAGATCTTTAAAAGGCAGGTTAAATTTTTCGGCCAAAGCTGAATTTGTCAGAAGGCCATTGTAAATGTAAACCCCTTTCCTGAAGTTTTTTGAATTTTTAATGTAATTGTCAATTCCACCAATCTCACCAATTGCGATAAAAATCGGGATCAGGATGTTGCTCAGCGCGATGGAAGCGGTGCGGGCAACGATGGCCGGTACATTCGGAACACAATAATGTATTACTCCATGTTCTATAAATGCAGGATTGTTCAGATCGGTGCAGCGCGAAGTTTCGAAGCATCCTCCCTGGGTCACGTTCAGGTCAATAATTACCGATCCCGGTTTCATTTTCTTCACCATGTCTTCTGAAATGCGGAACGATGGCGGCATTCCGACAGGCATTGCACCAAGTACGGCATCAGCCGATTTGAGCGCTTTTTTCATCACCTTGGGATAAAAAACCGATGTAAATATTCGCTGCGAAAGTTTTTCTTCCAGCTTTCGCAACGAACTGATATTGTCGTCGAAAACCTTTACAATGGCACCAAGTCCCAGCGCAGCACGGGCGGCATATTCGGCAGCGGTTCCCGATCCCAGAATAACCAGTTCAGCAGGTGAAATACCAGTTACACTTCCGAGTAAAACTCCTTTTCCATCGCGCGATTTACTCATATACTCATTGGCCAGAATGATGGAAGTACTGCCCGAAATCTGGCTCATCAACTGCATTACAGGTTTGTTGCCGTCCTCATCTTCAAGGTATTCATATGCAATATTGATCACTTTTTTCTGCATTAATTTTGCGATGGATGCCGGACAATGGGCATTTATCTGCAGATTTGAAATCAGCGCCTGATGGCCTTTGAGCTGGTCAATTTCTGTTTCATCAAAAGGAGAAACGCGTAAAATAATATCACATTCAAAAATATCTTTTCGGTCGTCCATAACCAAAGCTCCCGCATTGCGGTATTCCTCATCGGTATAACTGGCGGCTTTACCAGCTTCTTTTTCAATCAGTATTTCATGGCCGTACGAAACCAAAAGCTCAACAGCCTGCGGAGTAAGTGGAACACGGTACTCCACTTTTTCCTTGTCCGAAGGGATTCCGATCCTGATTTTTTTTCCTTTTCTGCGTATTTCAAGCATTTCTTCTTTTGGCAACATAAATGTTGAGCCAGAGGAAGATTGTTCGGTTAATTTTTCTTTTTCAGTCATGGTAAAGCATTAGTGTTCTTGAAAATGGTTAAAAAAAAAACAGCCACTTGTTTTCCTGCAATATTCTTTGCCGTCTGCTTCAGCTGACGGATTGAATGAGCTGAACTTTAAAGGCTTTAGCCATAAAGTGCTGGGCTGAAGCCTAGTCTTCTCTTATTACTTCATTCCGTTGACTGAAGTCAACGGCAAAAGATACAAATTACCCTTTTTTCGCTACCACCAGCCTTTTGCCATGTTCAACCTCCGTGATCCTGACTTCCACAATCCCTTCAGGCAACAATGATTCGATCATTTCGGGCCATTCGATAAAACAGTAATTTCCACTGTAAATATAATCTTCATAACCCAAATCGAAAGCTTCTTCCAGCTTTTTAATGCGATAGAAATCAAAATGATAGATGATAGCTCCACCGCCAGTTGTGTATTCGTTGATAAGCGCAAAGGTTGGACTGGTTACATAATCGGCTGAACCCAGTTCATGACAAATGGCTTTTATAAAGGTCGTTTTCCCTGCGCCCATCCCGCCGTATAAGGCAAATATCCGGTCTTCAGGGAAATAGTTCAGCAATTGTTTTGCGGTTTCCTGAAGTGCGGATATATCTTTAATTTCAGTCTGGAACATCTGTTTCTGTTTTAGTTGTGCAAATTAATAAAACTTCGTGGAATATGCATAACAGTGACTTTTGTTAAAGGTTTGAATAAAAAAAATGTATTACTTTTGATTCACGATAAACCGAATAATAAATAAAATATGAAGCTGCCACAAAATTTAAAGTACACAAACGAACACGAATGGATTAGCGTGGAAGGTGATCAAGCTGTAGTTGGAATTACCGCTTTTGCTCAGGGCGAGTTGGGCGACATTGTTTTTGTTGAAATTGAAACCGAAGGCGAAACGCTCGAAAAAGGCGAAACTTTCGGAACCATCGAAGCAGTAAAAACAGTTTCTGATTTGTTTATGCCAGTCAGTGGCAAAGTTTTGGAAGTAAATCCGGCCCTCGAAGCTTCTCCTGAACTTGTAAACAAAGATGCTTATGGCCAAGGCTGGTTAATAAAATTATCTATTGACAATCCGGCAGAACTTGAAGATTTGTTAAGTGCGGAACAGTATCAGGCGATGCTCGAAGCATAAAAAAACAAAGCCTTGAAGTTTAATCTTCAAGGCTTTGTTTTTTTATATGGTGTTCAGGATTATACCGCCTGCACCAATTCCAGACTTTCGTAACCTTTCTGAACGGCTTCGAGGTTCATCGGAATCAAATAATGATGCCTTGCAGGAAGTGATTTTTCAAGGCCTTTTTCAACACTTTCTATTTTAACCACCGGTTTTGCTTTCAGGTAAGCGCCCAAAACCACCATATTAAAGGTTTTTACATTGCCCAATTCTGCAGCTATCAACGTACCTTCAATTTTGTAAATATTGATATCAGTGCGTTTTGGCGGATGAATAATGCCGTTCGGATCGTAAATCAAAATGCCGCCCGGCTTTACCATCGGTTCAAATTTGTTCATCGATTGCTGGTTCAAAATGATGGCGGTATCGAACTCGTTGATAATGGGCGAACTGATCCGGTTGTCGCTTAAAATAACAGTTACATTTGCTGTTCCTCCGCGCATTTCGGGGCCGTACGACGGAAACCAGGTAACTTCCTGATCGGCCATCACGCCCGAAT
>JAUYEQ010000673.1 GCA_030691295.1 Bacteroidota bacterium | reverse complement strand
TGGTCAAGTTCATATCGGTTTTTTACGCCTGCATTCCTGCTCTCAAAAGTACGGCTGGGATATCTTGATGCATAATCACTTCTGCGGATCCGATTGTAGTTATCTCCTGAAAAATAAATATTACGGGTAGTTGAACGATGGTAAGTATTGTACCTGTTAATATGCACATATACATTCCTTTGATATCTGAACGGGGAATAAGGTCTGTAATAACTGTACCAACTTGGATAATAGTCCCAATAGTAGGGCGAATGGTAGGTAATGTATCGTGGACTCCAGAAAAAGGAGAAAATCACTGGCGTGCGAACATATACAGGTTCAATAATATAGTTTGAACCATAAATGTAGGAATCACCAACAATTTGCACACGTGGATTTCCGTTTTGCACCCTTTCAATTTCAATGGTTGCAACGTCCTGATAAACATCTTTATCCAGAACTGCCTGCACAACCACTAGTGAATTACGGTCGGAAGAGTTTTCGAGTACCCGCAGGTAGTCGATGTAACCATCTTCATTCAGGTCGAGATTCGAAATCCGGTTCTCCGGATCGTTCAGTCTGCGTTCAAAATCTTCAAGATTTTCAGAATCACCGAAAATGGAAGCTACTGCATCCAAATCGAGGTTGTCGCTTATATCGTAACTGGCTGCACGGGCAGTAGTAACTGTGCGTTGTGCCTGCAAACTGAAGAAGCTTGTGCTTAAAGCTAAAACTAAGATTCCAATTTTTGTTTTCATGATCGTAAGTATTAATTGTTTCCTGTTTTCACTGAAATTCATTTTCAATTTTTTCAGCACAAGTCCTACTTCAAAAATGCTGCCAGTTTTATATTAGTTTTAGTTGTTGTTGAATATCAGCTATATACCTTTCAGTACCTTCAACGCCTCATAAGTTGCTTCAATGGTTTTATCTATCTTTTTCGTAGTGTGTGCCGCCGACATAAATCCGGCTTCGAACTGCGATGGCGCCAGATAGATACCACTTTCAAGCGCCATTTTGAAGTATTTGGCATAGTTAGCAGTGTTGCAACGGCAGGCATCAGCAAACGAATTCACTTTTTCTTCTTCAGTAAAAAATAGAGTGAACATGGAACCTACGCGATTGACAACACCCGGAAAATTCAGGTCTTCCAGACATTTTTTGATTCCGTCGCCAAGGCGTGCCGATTTCTCTTCGAGCATGTCGTAAAAACCATCGGTCTCGTCCAGAATTTTCAGGGTCGTAAGTCCGGCAGACATGGCAAGTGGATTTCCGGAGAGCGTTCCAGCCTGATAAACAGGGCCTTTTGGCGCTAATTTGTCCATGATTTCCTGTTTGCCGCCATAAGCACCAACAGGTAATCCGCCGCCAATGATTTTTCCAAAGCAAGTCAGATCGGGGGTGATTCCGAGAATTTGTTGTGCACCTCCTTTTGAAAGCCGGAAACCAGTCATTACTTCATCGAAAATCAAAACAGTTCCGTATTTGGTGCAAAGGTCTCTGACTCCCTGCATAAATTCAGGTTCAGGAATTACCACACCCATATTGCCGGTTACCGGTTCAATTATTACGCCGGCAATCTGCTCAGCGTATTGGTTGAACAGTTCTTTTACAGAATCAAGATCGTTGAAACGGGCGGTCAATGTATCTTTTGCTGTTCCTGAAGTAACTCCGGGTGAATTTGGCGTTCCGAATGTCAATGCGCCCGAACCTGCTTTAATAAGAAAACTGTCGTTGTGGCCATGGTAGCACCCTTCAAATTTGATAACCATATCACGGCCTGTATATCCACGAGCCAGTCGCAGCGCACTCATGGTAGCCTCTGTTCCGGAGTTAACCATTCTAACACTTTCGATGGAAGGGACCATCTTTTTTATTTGCAAGGCCATTTCGGTTTCAAAAAGGGTAGGGGCGCCAAAACTGGTTCCTTTTGCTGCTGTTTTCTGAATGGCCATGATTACATCTGGATGTGCGTGTCCCAAGATCATTGGTCCCCACGAACCAACATAGTCGATGTATTCGTGACCGTCGATGTCAAAGACCTTGGCGCCTTTGGCACTGGCTATAAACAACGGATCGCCGTCAACACTTTTAAACGAACGAACGGGTGAATTTACTCCGCCCGGAATATGTTTTTGTGCTTCCTGAAAAGCTGCTATGCTTTGGGTATAGTTTTTCATTTTACAGTTCTTTCACGATATCCTGAGAATGATACGAAATAATGATGTCTGATCCTGCACGTTTTATGGACGTCAGGATTTCGCGAACCATCCGTTTTTCGTCGATCCAGCCATTGGCAGCGGCCGCTTTCACCATTGAATATTCGCCGCTCACATTGTAGGCAGCGATTGGAATATTGAAAGTGGTTTTTACACGCTGAATTACATCGAGATAGCTCAATGCAGGTTTTACCATCACAATGTCGGCGCCTTCTTCGATGTCGAGTGCCACTTCGCGCAAAGCTTCGTTTCCATTTGCCGGATCCATCTGGTAAGTTGAACGGTTTCCGAATTTCGGAGCGCTCTCGGCAGCTTCGCGGAAAGGACCGTAAAAGCTGGAAGCATATTTGGCCGAATAAGCCATGATGGGCAGATTGTAAAATCCGTATTCGTCGAGCGCTTTGCGTATGACACCTACGCGTCCGTCCATCATATCGCTCGGGGCAACCATGTCAACGCCTTCCTGAGCGAGCGAAACCGATTGTCGGGCAAGGGTTTCGATGGTAAGGTCGTTGTGTACATCACCATTTACAATGGTTCCGCAATGACCATGAACCGTGTATTCGCAATTGCAAACATCGGCAATCACATATAAATCGGGCAAAGCATTTTTTAAAGCTCGAACGGCTTGCTGCACAATTCCGTTGTGTTCGCAGGCAACCAGACCGTGTTCGTCTTTGTGTTCAGGAATACCAAACAGAAGGACTGCCTGAATCCCAATGCCATACAAACGACGACATTCTTCCACCAGCATGTCAACTGAAAGTTGTGAATTGCCTGGCATTGATGAAATTGGGTTAACTACTCCGGTGCCGGGGCATACAAAAAGAGGCATGATCAGATCGTCGCGGGTAAGAATTGTTTCGCGCACTAAATTTCTTAAAACAGGGGTTTGTCTTAATCTCCTGAGTCGTGTTGTTGGGAAAGACATAGTTAATTGTTTATAAGTTGTTTCTTCTGAAAATAATTGATAATTGCCGACGAAATTCCTTGTGAATTTGCCATACCGGCTGTAATTAGCGGTTCGATGCCACTTCGGATAACTTCTGCGGATGTAGTCTGCCCGATGCAAACCAACCGGAGGGTAGCTGTGTCCATTTTTTCTGAAACCAGTTTTAGCAAATTACTGCATCCGGAAGGACTGGTGAGTATAATCATATCGTACTGATCCTTAATAATCAGTTGCAAAGTGTCTTCGTTGATGGTGGCCGGAATGACTGTTTCATAAAAAAGCACCCTTGTACAGATCGCTTTTTTCGAGATTTTATCCTCGATTACTGACCGTGCAAGGTTTCCAATTGGGAAAAGCACCCGTTCGCCAGGGCTTACGCGATGGTAAAAATCGGTAGAAAAATCTTCGGCAGTATTTCCCAGATTGATAAATTCGGCAGATGTACCGTAACATTCCAGGTGAGCGGCTGTTTTTTTACCAACTACTGCAATTTTTAAATGTTCCGGAAGCCCGTAATTATTTTGAAGGTCGAACAGACGGGCGAAGAAAAATTTCAGGCCATTCGGGCTGGT
>JAUYEQ010000653.1 GCA_030691295.1 Bacteroidota bacterium | reverse complement strand
AACAATCACATCCGAATATGGAATGGTCAGGAATTCAGGTTGCGGGCTCGAGTGGTACAATACCATTTTTGATCCTAATTTTTCAGCAATGTCAAAACCCACCAAAGCTGCTTTTAACGAGTAATCAGAAAAATCAACCGGAATCAACACATAATTTTCCCGTTTGATTTTATCGCTGATCACTTTCCCCAACATCCTGTCGAGAATGGGAAAAGCCAAATGCGCATCCTTTTCGTAAATACGGATACGCACCCCCGTATCCATTGCATTTTGAAGTAAATCAACATTTTCAAGGGAACAAACAATTTCTTCCGACTCCAAAAGTGAGCGCAGAATTTCAGCTTTGGAATACGGTAAAGTCGCGAGTGTAATCAGTTTTTCGTCCATGGCTGTTTATTTTTAGTGGAAAACGGTTTTACATACTTGTTCGCAATCTGATTGATATTGGTTACTAAAATAGTGCATTATTTTAAGTGATTTTCAACATCATATATTTTACTAAAAGTAAAAAAGGGACATTACCGCCAAAACGATAAAATCCCTTTTTTGAAATTATATGAGTATCCGGTTGTATACCTTTACTGTTGAATAATGTAATAATATCCTTTGCCGTTCGCCTTTAGGCAACGGGTTGTATTGAACGGAGAGAATGGGCTTTAGCCCAAAATACAGTGGCTAAAGCCATTGGCCGCGATCATCAATTTATCCGTCAGCTGAAGCAGACGGCAATTGATATCTTGGGTACACAACTGGATATTCATATAAAATTATGACTAACCGGGAGAGTTTAAACCACTCCCTGTGCAATCATCGCATCGGCTACTTTAATAAATCCGCCAATGTTGGCGCCTTTTACATAGTTGATGTGACCATCTTTTTCGGTTCCGTATTTTACGCAGGTTTCGTGAATGTTGATCATGATTTGGTGCAGTTTGGCATCCACTTCTTCTCTCGACCATGGTAAACGCATTGAGTTTTGCGTCATTTCAAGTCCTGAAGTTGATACACCGCCGGCATTTGCTGCTTTGCCCGGTCCGTATAGGATTTTTGCAGCAAGAAATACTTCAACAGCTTCAGGAGTCGAAGGCATGTTGGCTCCCTCTGAAACTGCGAAACAACCATTTGCAACCAATACTTTGGCGTCATCTTCGTTGATTTCGTTTTGAGTTGCACATGGGAAAGCCGGATCACCTTTGAGTCCGCAGGGAGTCTGGCCTTCGAAATATTCAACTTTGTATTTGTCAGCATATTCTTTGATGCGTCCGCGACGGATATTTTTCAGTTCAAGCACATAAGCCAGTTTTTCTTCGTCGAAACCTTCCGGATCGTAAACAAATCCGGTTGAATCAGACATAGTAACCACTTTTGCACCCATCTGAATCAATTTTTCAACGGCATATTGCGACACATTTCCTGATCCGGAAACTACCGCAATTTTTCCGCTTAAATCCTGACCGCGGGTTTTAAGCATTTGATCGGCAAAATAAACCGCACCGTAACCAGTTGCTTCCGGACGAATCAAACTTCCACCCCATTCAATTGCTTTTCCGGTCAACACGCCGGTAAATTCATTCCTGATGCGTTTGTATTGTCCGAACATATACCCAATCTCACGTCCTCCAACGCCAATATCGCCGGCAGGAACATCGGTATTGTTGCCAATGTAACGTTGCAACTCGGTCATAAAGCTTTGGCAGAAACGCATCACTTCATTGTCCGATTTTCCTTTGGGATCGAAATCAGAACCACCTTTTCCACCGCCCATCGGCAGTGTTGTCAGGCTGTTTTTGAATACCTGTTCAAAAGCAAGGAATTTCAGGATACCTAAATTTACAGTCGGGTGAAAACGAAGTCCGCCTTTGTATGGCCCAATTGCGCTGTTCATCTGGATGCGGTATCCCCGGTTGATCTGAATTTGTCCATTGTCGTCAACCCACGGAACACGGAACATCATCACCCTTTCAGGCTCTACCATACGATCCAGTACTTTGGCATACTGGTATTTCGGATTTTCCTGAATGAATGGCATCAGCGATTCAACCACTTCTTTTACAGCCTGATGGAACTCGGTTTCTCCCGGATTTTTGGCAATTACTTTTGCCATGAACTCGTTTACTTTTACGTCTAAAATGTTAGCCATAGTTGATTTT
>JAUYEQ010000652.1 GCA_030691295.1 Bacteroidota bacterium | reverse complement strand
GAAATAAATTTCAACCTATTTTGGCACAAATTTAAAACTTGTTTTCAGTTTTTATGGTTAAAATTAATTTTAGCTAAGTTATGGCAATACGAATTCATATAAAAATACAATCGCCTGAAATTTGAAAGGATTGAGAAATATTTTGCGGGCAAAAGAAAAGCCGGATAATTGCTTAACCGGCTTTTCTTTTATAATGAAATGAAGCTTTAAAATTTGAAACCCAGCGTAAAAATCAATTTATTGTTACTGTTGGTCAGTTCCATATCTTCAAAATTCGGTTGCACTTCATTCAAAGAATACTTATCAGTTACTCTTCTGAATGCCAAATCAGTGAAAAATCTATTGGAAGCATACCCAAGACCCAGAGCAAAAACAGAACTGTTGTCCAAAGCTATTGGTTGAAAATCACTTGCGATTTTCTCTAGTTTATTCGGATACAACTCATAACCTCCCCTGATGCTAAATTGCGGTGTGACTTTTAATTCGCCTCCAACTCTAATATTCAGCGTATTTTCAAAACCATTGGAAATTTCTCTGTTCACATCACTTAGGTCATCATTTGAATTGTCACTTCTTCTGAATCTCATGGTCGAATAATCAAGATACTCAGCATCAATGCTAATCAAACCTTTTTTACCAAAAACATAAGCTCCACTCAATACTGCTTTCCAAGGACTGAAAAAATTATAGTCATACACGTTAATGCCTTCAGAGCTGTGATTCTCCAAAAGTCTTGAATCGACCCAAATGTTCTTTTGCTCATCAAGCGAATAATAAGTTGGAGTATGAACAGAAGCTCCCAAACGAATATTATCTATAGGTTTAAATATGGCCCCAAACTTAAAGTTATAACCTGTACCCTTTAGTGAATACTCTTCTCCAAAAGTATATGAGTTTTCTTCGCCTTGTCCATTGTTGTCAAAAGTTTCAGAATACTCGGTTCTTTGGTTTAAATCTACATTTTGAATGCCAACCGTGGCTCCCATATAAAACTGATGATTAATGTTCAATCCTCCGGTGAGGGTAAATTCATTAATTCCGCCTGTTCGAATATAACTCTTCTTTTGATCTACTCTTTCATTTGGATTCAATAAAGACCAGTATTCTCCATCAACATCATCTCCGTTACTATCAACCGCAGGATTTATCAGCCAAGTATCCCAGGCCAGTTTTGTTGGCCAGTCACGAAATTCTATATCTCCAACATTCTGGTTTAAGTAACTGTTCGATAAACCTTCACTGTTGGCATAATTCTCAATTCCATCAAGAAAAGAATTTGGAGATTGACCATTCATACCATAAAAATTCTGATTGAAATCGAGCATGTTATTGTATCCAAAACCATAATTGAAACTAACGATTCCTGAATTTCCGTCACTGATTTTGATAACCCCTGTTAATCCAAGGTTGTTAATTTTTATTTGGAATTTGCTATCGGTAAAACTCTGACCATTAAGGGTTAATTCAGAATTATTAGATTGAATTACCGGTGTAAAGACAAACTCACCGGTACGATATATTCCAATTCCTGCCGGATTTATTGAAAGAGAAGTAATATCTCCACCCAATGCTCCAAACGCATTTCCCATCGCACCAGCTCTAGCTGTTCCATTTATTCTTTGATTCGATAAGCGATATGCATCAGCCAACGTTTGTGATGTAGCCAGCTGTGGAAGAATGAATATTAATGCGGCAATAATTATAATGTGTTTCATGACTTAGGATTTGTTTAACGTGATTAATTATACAAAACTACAACTATCTTCTGCCTCCGCTGCCGCTTCTGCCTCCACTACCAGAGCTGCTACCTGAGCTACTTCCTGAAGAGCTTCCACCTGAAGAACTTCCGCTGGAAGCAGGAGAGCTGTAACTTCTTGAAGGAGTACTGTTGTAACTAGGACTTGAACTTCCTGAAGAAGGACTGCTGTATGTAGAAGAACTCCTGCTTGGTGACGAACTGGAACCACTTGAATAAGTAGAGCTTGAACGATATGTTTGCCTTACAGTTGATGAACTTCTTGGGGCACTGTAAGTCTGAGTTCCGGTAGTTGCACTCTTAACGGCAGGACTGGTGGAATTTCTTACAGTTGTACTTGGACGTATATAGCTGTTGTTATTGTAATTTGACTGGTTCACAATCCTCGGTTTGTTGTAGCTGGGGGTATAATTCTGTCCCTGTTGAACAGCACGACCCTGATCGTATGTTCTTCCTGTTGTGGAAGGCTGGTATGACCTGCGTACATTTCCCTGAGTGTCCGTAGTCGGACGTACAACTTGAGTTCCAGAAGCGTTTTCATTCCGGACCTGAGTTCCTGAATTGCGGACAACTCTGCCTCCATCAGTGGTGCTGGATTCTCTACGGTTGTTGACGATCGTAGCATCTTTAAAATTTCCGGTTGCATCAACTGTACGGATCCGTGAACTTGCATTCTGAACCCTTGAATTTGTGTTTATGCCGTTAGGTAACCTGGTGTCAGAATTATTTCCAGGTAATCCGCTAACAGTTCTTGAAACACCATTGGCATTGGCTGCATTGCTATTTCTTTGATTACTACCACCGGCATAATTCGAAAAGTCTGAACTTCTGCCATATCTTACGTTGTCGCGATCTACATGGTTATTGTAATAACCGCCACCATAACCGCCGCCATAATAGCCTCCGTAGCCATAACCATAGCCACCGTAATAGGAATTGTAATAACCTCCGTAGCCTCCACCCCAGTATCCGCCAAATCCGAAGGAGAATGGTGAATAATAGCCATAGGAGCTATAAGGATAACCCCAACCGCCGTAATACCATGGATCCCATCCCAGGTGAGAATAGAATGGATAATAGGAACCGTAGTACCAACTGTCGTAAAAGAACGGACTGTAATAGTAAGGACGATGAAACCTATTGATACGGTATGCAAAATCGATGTCGCTATCGTTGCCATCGTAATAATTGTTTATCACGTATTTCACATCGTCATCATTGTAATATACTGTGGTATCTGAACCAATCAGCTCTTGCTGATCCATGTCGTAAGCCTGATAGCTTGAAGTCTGGTTCTCTTCATCCGGTTGATAAACGTAATTGTTCAGTGTAGATGTACCATCGGCATTTTTTTCCATCTGGCTCATCACAACTCTTTGATTTCCGGCATCACTTTTGCTTGTTCCGGCAGACTTTTCATTTCTGTCCTGAACCATCGTGACGGGCGGAATATCTGCGGGGGAAAAATAGATATCATCATCGTAAGTTTTAGTCATATATGTTCCCGTGGTACATGCACTGACTAATATTGCAACAACTGCGATGTATGGAAGTTTGGTTTTCATAGCACACCCTCCTTTATAATGAATGATTAATTTACTTTCTTTGTAGCCTATAAAACTAATAGGAAAAAACTCAAATACCATACCAAAAGCAACGAAATGGCAAAAGAATTGACTCCCCGAAGCGAAAATTATTCACAGTGGTACAACGACCTGGTTGTTAAGGCTGATCTCGCCGAAAATTCAGCAGTACGGGGCTGCATGGTTATTAAACCTTATGGCTATGCAATCTGGGAAAAAATGCAGGCCGAATTAGACCGGATGTTTAAGGAAACCGGCCATTCGAATGCTTATTTTCCTTTGTTTATCCCTAAATCATTTTTTAGCAAAGAAGCCAGCCATGTGGAAGGTTTTGCCAAAGAATGTGCAGTGGTAACCCATTACCGGTTGATGAACGATCCGAATGGAAAAGGAATTATCGTTGATCCGGATGCAAAACTGGAAGAAGAATTAATAGTAAGACCAACTTCAGAAACCATTATCTGGAGCACTTATAAAAACTGGATACAATCCTACCGCGATTTACCAATTCTGGTCAATCAGTGGGCCAATGTGGTTCGATGGGAAATGCGCACACGCCTGTTTCTCCGTACCACCGAGTTTTTATGGCAGGAAGGACACACAGCACATGCAACAAGCCAGGAAGCAATTGCAGAAACAGAACAAATGGTTAATGTGTATGCTAATTTCGCTGAACAGTTTATGGCGCTTCCGGTAATAAAAGGTTCAAAATCGGCCAACGAACGTTTTGCCGGTGCACTTGAAACATACACGATTGAGGCATTGATGCAGGATGGAAAAGCATTGCAGTCGGGAACCTCGCATTACCTTGGACAAAATTTCGCAAAAGCTTTTGATGTTAAATTTGCATCAAAAGAAGGAAATGTTGAATATGTCTGGGGTTCGTCCTGGGGCGTTTCAACCCGTTTGATGGGCGCTTTGATCATGGCGCATTCAGACGACAACGGCTTGGTACTTCCACCAAAACTTGCTCCTTTTCAGGTGGTTATTGTTCCAATTTATAAAAACGAGGAGCAGCTTACTGCAATTTCAGAAAAAGTAAACACCATCGTAACTAAATTGCGGAGTGTCGGTATTTCAGTAAAATACGACAACAACGACAATAAAAAACCGGGCTGGAAATTTGCCGAATATGAGTTAAAAGGTGTTCCGGTGCGCATCGCTATCGGACCGCGCGACCTTGAAAACGGCACTGTAGAAGTTGCCCGTCGAGACACTTTGGAGAAACAAGTTGTTTCTATGGAAAATATAGAATTGTATATTCAGCAATTGCTGAACGACATTCAGGAAAATATTTTCAACAAAGCAATCATTTTCCGAAATGAAATGACCACTCCGGTTGAAACTTATGACGAGTTTAAAGAAGTACTTCAGAACAAAGGAGGATTTATTCTGGCCCACTGGGACGGAACTTCTGAAACAGAACAGTTGATCAAAGATGAAACCAAAGCAACCATTCGCTGTATCCCGTTTGATCAGGTTCCGGAAGAAGGAACTTGCATGTATTCCGGGAAACCATCGAAAGGTCGCGTAATATTCGCCTTGTCGTATTAAAATATAGAAATTCAGATAGAGGAA
>JAUYEQ010000644.1 GCA_030691295.1 Bacteroidota bacterium | reverse complement strand
CTCCTCTTATTGGAATTTGAGATTCTTTTGGATTAAAGACCTGCCCTCTCCTGAAAATTACAGAGCGCGGATTTTCGTAGTTGATGATCCTTACCTGTCCTGCATCTTCAATTTCGATGATGGTAAATGTGGCATAACTTTCTTTTCCGTCCCTGCTTTTGGGCAGTGCACGCATGAAAATATTGGCAGCAACTTCCGGTTTTGTGTGGAACGAGGCATAGTTCAAAGCCATTGAGGCGGTAAGGGTTGCCAAAACATTGGCTTTTACACCATGTCCAATTCCATCCGAAAGCACCAGGATTGTTCTCCCTTCGGCCCTGATTATCCTTGAATGGAAAACATCGCCGCAAACAACCTGCCCGTGGTGGTTGAGCTGATGAACATCTACTTCTATGTGGTAATCACTATTCATCCTCTCCGTATTTATAAGATTCGATGATTGAATTAAGCAATTCTTCGGTCAGGGAAGCATTGTCGCCAAGCAGGAATGCTATTTTCTGAACGGTTTCCAGATTTTGCCTGTTTATGCGCTGTGCCCGGCTGATAATTTCTTCGCGCACCAACGAAGGAGCCGACATATCGCGCAGTAATGCCCCAACTACCCGGTGTTTATAAATAGTAATCACCGAAACGTGTAAAAGTTTATTCTGGATTTTCAGGTCGCGTTCTATCATATTTTCTCCTGAAATCATGGCTGAGGAGAACATTTTGAAGATAACATCCGGAACCAGTTCTTTCAGATCGGCGCCGTGCAAGCCCGGAATCGTTTCGTATAGTTCCTCTATTTCGGAACCAAACATTTTGGCAAAACCTTCGTTCGAGTCTATCACTTTTAATTCGCTGTCGATAATAATTATCCCTGCCCTGATTTTGTGCATCATGGCCGAAGCAATCACAGTAGCTTCGCGGGCTTTTTCCAGTTTACGTTCCGCTTTTTTGCGTTCGGTAATGTCGAAAATTGACCCCACAATTCCTGCAATTTCGCCCTGTTTGTTGCGAATAACCGCTTTGTTGAAAACCACATCGTGCACCACCCCGGAAACATCGCGGAATTTCGCTTCATAATTCTGATCACCAGGGCTATCAAACAATTCCTGATCGCGTTTCGAATAAATCTCAGCAATATCAAAAGGCTGGATATCGAAAACAGTTTTCCCGATAATCTGAGATTTGGGCAAACCCAACAATTTTTCCTGGGCAAGGTTGCAGGCTTTGTAAATGCCATTCAGGTCGCGGTAGAAAATCGGAATTGGCAATGCATCAATAATTTTCTGGTGCAATTCAGGATCGTCGATGAATCCCTGGTTGAAAGATTTTTCTTCGTAAATCATGGTTCATAAATTTCGAAGTTAAATTACAAATCTATGCTAAATATTCAATTTTATTTTTCAAATTTCTGAAATAAGAACAATTATAGCTGAAGGTCCATTATTGACTACTCCAAATTCCTTCTCTATAACCATTTTAAATAAGCCTCAATCCTGATTTTGATCACAGGTATTTGGTAATTTTTTCTGAAATTTGCCGCAAACCAATTTAATAATCACAATGAAGTTTAAAGATATCGCCACAGTTTTAAATGCGACAGTATTGTGTGGAACCGATAAACTCGATGACGAGGTGGAGATGGGATACAGTTCTGACCTGATGAGCGATGTACTTACACTTGATACTGATAATTTGGTTCTTTTGACTGGCTTGGTCAACCTTCAGGCTATTCGTACAGCGGAAATGGCCGATATCCGCGTCATTGTATTTGTTCGCAATAAAAAGGCCAATCAGTCAATGCTCGATCTGGCCCACCAAAATGGAATGTGTATCCTCGAATCACCGTATTCGCTTTTTAAATCGAGTGGCCTTTTATTTCAGGCCGGACTAAAACCTATCTATTGAGCCTCCCCTAACCCCTCCGAGGGAGGGGGATTAGATGCAGCTCACAAAGTCTTTGTTTTGAAATGAAATATCGAAAAAAGAAACATGAAATGAGAAAATATTCGGGAACCGGTTCATTAAGCCCCCTCTTTCGGAGGGGGTTTTGGGGAGGCTTTTTATATTGAAACTAACTTATAACATACAAGGAGGCGATTTTACACACGCGGGACATCCGTCGAGCGAGGTAAAGAAGGTATTGAAGCAATTGGACATTGATGGAAAGACCATTAAGAATATTGTAATTGCACTATACGAAGCCGAAGTGAATGTGGTAGCACATGCTTGGAAAGGAATTGTTTCGGTTGAAATAGAAGAGAATAAAATCACGATTTGGGTGACCGATGAAGGACCGGGTATCGCCGACATTGAGTTGGCCATGCAGGCAGGGTATTCAACTGCAAGCAAAGAGGTTCGCGAGATGGGTTTTGGAGCGGGAATGGGCTTGCCAAATATGAAAAAAAATACGGACGAATTGCAGATTGAATCGGAAGTGGGAAAAGGAACAAAGGTTAAAATGGTAAATTATTTCTCATGAGCGGATTACCCAATTATCACGCGTTAAAAGTAGATGCTGCCAAATGCATTGGTTGCACGCACTGCATGAAAGCATGTCCAACCGAAGCCATTCGCGTAATTGACGGATTGGCTGTTATCGACCACGAACGTTGCGTTGACTGCGGCCAGTGCCATCGTTCCTGTCCAACTCATGCTTTTTATGTGGAGCAGGACGATCTGACAAAAATTAAAGTTTTCAAATACCGCGTGATCCTTTTCCCATCCATTATGATTGGTCAGTTTCCGGAGAAATACAATGAAACACAGATATACAGCGGCTTGAAAAAAGTTGGGTTTACCCATGTTTTCGAGGTCGAACAGCCAATACAACTACTGATTGATTCAGTGAACGAATATCTCAGGAACGAAGAAAATCCCAAACCTGCAATTTCCACCTACTGTCCGGCAATCGTTCGCCTTATTCAGGGGCGGTATCCATCGCTTACCGAAAATCTGATTCTCCGGAAAGCTCCTCACGATCTGGCAGCCCATTTTGCAATTGAACGCTTGCTGCTCGAAGGGGCACAGCGCGATGAAATCGGCCTTTTTTATGCGACTCCCTGCATTGCCAAAATTGCTTCGGTAAAAAGTCCGGTAGGCGAGCGCGAGTCAATTGTAGATGGCATTGTTAATATGAACCATTTGTACAATGAAGTCATGAAAGTGATTTCGGAAGTTGAAGCTGAAGACAATTCGGAACAGCGGCAAAATCTTTCGGAAGAGGGCATTCTGTGGAGCCAGACACGCGGTGAGTCCGGCCATTTTGGTTCCAGAAGTATTGCCATCGATGGGATTCATAATGTTGTACGGTTTCTTGAAAGGCTCGAAAACGATCAGGTGAAGGGAGTCGATTTTCTGGAACTTCGTGCCTGTGACCAAAGTTGTGCCGGTGGCATTCTGCTTACCGGAAACAGGTTTCTGACTGTTGAAAAACTTGAGCGACGGGCAAAGCGCTATCCGTCAGCAAAAGATATTTCGGAATCCACGATCAGGGTTGATATTGAAGAACTGAAACAAAAGCTGGTCATCGATTCTATCAGCCCGAAACCACTTTTCATATTTGGAAAAGACAGGGTGAATGCGATGGAGAAAATGACCAGAGCACAACGAATCGTATGCTCTTTGCCGGGAATTGACTGCGGGGCTTGTGGTGCACCCAACTGCCATGCCCTTGCCGAAGACATGGTGAACCGCAAGGCGAAAATGTCGGATTGCATTTTCCTGCAACAGATGTGGGAAGACGAGGGAAAGATTACGGCCAGAAAAGCGCTTCAGAATGTGCAAAAAAAATGGGGAAAAGATAGATTCAAAGCAGATTGTAATAAAAGAGGACGACGAAATGAAGGTTTCTGAAATTGTTGAAAAACTAAAATTAAAAGTGTATTCGGGCCAAAAAGGTTTGGATCGCGAAATCTCAGGCGGATATGTTTCCGACCTGCTGAGTGATGTGATGGGAAATGCCCGCGAAGGCGAAGTTTGGATTACCTTACAGGTGCATCAGAATGTGATGGCAATTGCATCACTCAAGGATTTGGCAGCTGTAATTCTGGTGAATAGTCTTGAACCGCAGGAAAATACAGTCAGGCATTCCAACGACGAAAATATTCCGGTATTGGGAACCAGCATGTCAACATTCGAAATTGCGGGAAAACTATACAAGCTATTTAATTAGTGAGTTATGAAATCGTTCAGGACTGATCTTCATATCCACACGGTTTTGTCGCCTTGTGGCGATCTGGAAATGAGTCCTGCGCGAATCGTGTCGCTTGCGAAAAAACGCGGTTTGGATATTATTGGAATCACAGATCACAACTCAACCAAACAATGCGAGTTGGTTCGGGAACTGGGTAAGAGATTGGGTTTGAAGGTAATTCGGGGATGCGAAATGACTTCCCGCGAAGAAGTTCACTGCCTCGGTTTTTTCGAGGATTTTGATGCGATGAACGAATTTCAGGACTTTCTGGACCTGCATCTCACAATCATTCCAAATAAACCTTCCTTGTTTGGCTATCAGGCGGTGGTCGATGAATTCGATTATATTCTGGAAGAACAGGCCAACTATCTCGGAGCGTCATTGGATATAAGTATCGAAGAAGTGGAACAGAAAGTACACGAACTCTCCGGAATTTTCATCCCGGCTCATATCGACCGGCCGCGAAACAGCCTTTATAGTCAGTTAGGATTTTTCCCTCCTGAATTAAAAGTGGAGGCCCTTCAGATTTCGAAACTTGCTGATGAAAAGGCTGTTCGTGAAAAATTCAGGATTAA
>JAUYEQ010000632.1 GCA_030691295.1 Bacteroidota bacterium | reverse complement strand
GCCATCGACCTTTTTCTTCTGGCAGGAATCAACCATGTTTTTTACCACGGAACGACTTTTTCGCCTCAAAATGTTTCATGGCCGGGCTGGATGTTTTATGCCGCTGTTCACTTCGGACCAACCAATACTTTCTGGAACGATTTCGGAACTTTAAATACCTACATCGCCCGCTCGCAGTCGTTTTTACAGGCCGGAAAACCTGACAACGACATCCTTCTTTATTACCCGATTTCAGATGAATATGCCGTTCGCGGCAAATCAATGTTGCTGCATTTTGATGGCGCGGCAAAAGGTTCGTCGGTTCGCAAATCGGCTGAATACCTCTTCGAAAAAGGATTTGCATTCGACTATATTTCCGACCGGCAGATTGCCCAACTTGAAACCAAATCAGGCAAAATCCTGACTGGCGGAACAAATTACCAAACGGTTTTGCTGCCTCCGGTGAAACTGATGCCTGTTGAAACATTTGAAAAATTATTGGTTCTGGCCAAAAATGGCGCAACTGTTTTGATGGAAGAACTTCCTTCGGATGTTCCGGGATTGGGAAAATTGGCAGAAAGACAACTGAGGCTGAAGAACTTGAAAAACTCCCTGTATTTTGTTCAAGCTACCGGAACCGCCAAAATCGCCAAAGTGGGGAAAGGCCGGATTCTGACCGGTAACTTGTCAGATATGCTGGTTCAGGCAAAAATACGTCGCGAAACGATGTTCGATCGCGGCGTTCAGTGTATACGCCGGATTGACGGAACTACCACCACTTATTTTATCGCCAATCGCGGTGCCGAAACCATCGACGGGCTTGTTCCACTCGAAACTGCCATTGGTTCTGCCGTTTTATACAACCCAATGAATGGCAGTTTCGGACAGGCAATTACAAAAGTTTCAGGCAAAACCAACATGATTTATCTTCAGTTAAAGCCGGGAGAAAGCAGCCTTGTTCAGGTTTTTGCCGCAAAAACCAATGCTCCTGAATATGCCTATATGAAAGCTTCAGGAGATAAAATTACGCTGGATTCCGACTGGACACTGACCTTTGTGAGCGGTGGCCCCGAACTTCCGCAACCTGCAAAACTTCAGAAATTAGGTTCTTGGACTGAACTGGAAGGAAGCGGCTATAAAGCTTTTTCAGGAACTGCGGTTTACAAAACGACTTTTGCAAAACCTTCAGGAAATGCGCAAACCTGGCAAATAGATTTGGGAAAAGTTGCACACAGTGCACGAATTATCCTGAACGGGAAAGAACTTGTTACTCTCATCAGTTCTCCTTATTCGGTAAACATTCCTGTTGCCGAAATGAAGGGAGAAAACATTCTGGAAATTTCGGTGACCAACCTGATGGGCAACCGAATGGCCGACATGGAGCGCAAAGGACAACCGTACAAGATTTTCTACAACATCAATTTCCCGGCCTACAAAGCCGAAAACAGGGGAGCCGACGGTTTATTTACAACGCTGGGCTGGAAACCGCAGTCGTCAGGACTGATTGGTCCGGTAACGCTGATACCGCAAAAGCCCCTCCTAACCTCCCCGTAGGGTAGGAATTTTGCTGGTATATTTGAAAATAACAGCATCTTTTGAATAACTGGAATGCAATTAGAGATGGTTGGATTTAAACCCCAGAGGGGTGAAATATTTATTGAATTAATGATCAACGAGAAAAACCGTCCGCGAGATGAAGATGAAATAAGCTTTGCCCTTGTTTCGGACGGAATGGAAACAGCCTTCGCAAATGAATTTAAATTAGAATATAAACCATTTGACAATTAAACTGAGTTAATAATGTTACAACTAAAATCAATCTTTCTATTTGCTGTAATTTTTTTGATAGTGGCTTGTTCAAGCAATAAGCACCCATCTAAAATCGATCGTTTGGCGCTGGTTACCCGCAACAATGTGGTGGTTGAGCAACCCGACACACTGGCCAGCTTATCAGTCGGAAACGGTGAATTTGCCTTCACTACCGATATAACCGGTTTGCAAACGTTCTACAAGGAATATGAAAATGGCGTCACGCTGGGCACGCAGTCGAACTGGGGCTGGCATACTTTTCCGAATACCGAGAATTACCAAGTGATGGAAAGCGCTAAATATTCCGATTACCGTGGTCGAAAAGTTCCTTATCTGGCGCAGTTTCCGGGCGATGGTCGCGATGCAAAAGCAGCCAATTATTTTCGTGAAAATCCGCAACGCCTGCAACTGGGCGTAATTCGTTTGCTCCTGAAAAAAGCCGATGGAACGGAAGTGAAGCTGGCTGATATTGAAAATCCAAAACATCAGTTAACACTTTGGGAAGGCCGCATCAGCAGCGAGTTTTCGGTGGAAGGTCAGCCAGTAAAAGTGGAGGTTTTCTGCCATCAGCAAAAAGACATGGTTTCGGCCAAAATCAGTTCCCCGCTGATTGAAAAAGGGCAACTAAAAGTGGAATGGATTTTTCCGTACGCTGTGCCAGTCAATACGCATTCCGGTTACGATTTTGTTTCTGTAGATAAACACCAATCACAATTGGAAAACGTGACCGAAAATTCAGCAAAAATTCTTCGGACACTGGACAATGATCACTACCAGGTAAAACTGGATTGGGAAGGACAGGCTGCGCTGGATGAAACCGAAAAACATCATTTTGTGCTTTCAGCCAAATCAGGAAATACAATTTCGTTTAGCTGTTTATTTGCTCCTGAAGCGAAATCTGAAGTCTTGCCAACTTTTGCCGAAACCGAAACCAACAACATAGAAACATGGAAGAATTTCTGGGAAACCAGCGGCGTGGTTGATTTCTCTGAATGTACAGATCCGCGCGCCAAAGAGGTGGAACGCAGGTTTGTATTGTCGCAATATCTCACAAAAATTCAGAATTCAGGATCGATGCTGCCACAGGAAACCGGTTTGGTGTACAACAGTTGGTATGGGAAAGCTCACCTCGAAATGCACTGGTGGCACTCGGCCCATTTTGCCAATTGGAATCATCCTGAATATCTGGAAAAACAGTTAGATTGGTATCAGACCATTTATCACAAAGCGCTTGAAACAGCGCAATTGCAAGGTTTTAAAGGTATTCGCTGGCCCAAAATGGTGGGCCCTGAAGGACAGAACAGTCCGTCGGGTGTGGGCAGTTATCTCATTTGGCAACAACCACACTTCATTTATATGGCCGAACAGTTGTACCGCAGCAATCCTTCGCCCGAAATTCTAAATAAATACAAAGACATGATTTTTGCCACTGCTGATTTTATGGCCGATTTTGCCGTGCCTGATTCTTCAGGAAATGTGTACAACTTTTTGCCACCGCTTATTCCGGCGCAGGAACACTGGAAACGCGAAACAACCATGAATCCGCCTTTCGAATTGGCATACTGGCATTGGGGACTGACAGTAGCCCAGGAATGGCGTAAAAGGTTAAACATGCAGCCTGACCCGGTTTGGGAAGAGGTTCGCACTAAAATTGCAGCGCCGGTTCATGAAAATGGATTGTACCTCGGCATTGCCAATGCGCCCGATTCCTATACCAATCCGGAAGCAATGACGGATCATCCAATTGTTACCGGTGCGTTGGGTATTTTGCCGGCATGGGATAAAATTGATCCTGAAATCATGCGAAATACCTTGAAAGTGGTGATGCAAAAATGGGACTGGCCCTCAACCTGGGGCTGGGATTACCCGATGGTTGCCATGTGCGCCACCCGATTGATTGAACCTGAAATAGCGCTGGAAGCCTTGCTGAAAGACGTTCAGAAAAACACTTACCTGAAAAACGGACACAATTATCAAAGCGAACGGTTGCGCATTTATATGCCTGGCAACGGCGGTTTTCTGAAAGCTGTTTCGCTGATGTGTGCCGGATGGGAAGGCTGTTCCACCGAAAATCCCGGCTTCCCGAAAGACGGCAAGTGGAACGTGAAATGGGAAGGATTATCGAAAGATTTTTAACAATACCCTGAAGGGGTAAAATCTGAATAACCGCGGGTGTAGTGAAATGGAACCCGTGGATAAAAGTACAAGTGAACACAAGGCGCATCCAACAATGAAGTTTGAAAAATAAAGCTGTATGCG
>JAUYEQ010000630.1 GCA_030691295.1 Bacteroidota bacterium | reverse complement strand
GGTTTAACCGGTGAATAATGGCTTTTCAATAAACCTGGCGCTATTAATTTTTCAGGCTTTTCTGAATTGTAAATAAAAGTATCTGGCAAGGCATTTTCAATATCAGCAATAGTAATAACTCCAGGCCGAAGCAATGTACATGTGTTGCCTTCGATGGATACAATAGTAGATTCTATTCCTACTGAAGTATTTCCTCCATCTAGCACATAATCGACATTGGGAAGCTGCTTTTTTACATGCTCAGCACTTACCGGGCTAAGCTGACCAAATTTATTTGCGCTTGGTGCTGCTATCGGGCAATTTGCTGCCCTTATAAGCATTAGGGCAATGTCATTGTCAGGCATTCGAATGCCAACTGTATTCAAACCGGAGGTAACAATATCGGGGACTAACTTACTTTTAGGCAATACAATGGTAAGCGGTCCCGGCCAGAACTTTTCGGCTAACCGAATAACATTCCTGTCAGTATTTTCGGTTAATGTGTACAAATCATCTATCGAGGCAATATGTACAATCAATGGGTCAAAGGAAGGACGCTCTTTTAATTCGAAAATTTTTGCAACAGCCAGCGGATTAAGTGCGTTTGCACCTAATCCATATACTGTTTCTGTAGGGAATGCTACTAATTTACCTTCTTTAATGTATTTTGCTGCTATATCTAATTCACTGGTTGATATCATGATTTATTGTTTGATGTTATTTTTGAAACAATATAATTCACCAAAAAGATTAATCCACCAATCAAACTCATTACCGAGGCTGTATAAGATGCAAAATCATAGTTATTAAAACGGTCGTAAAGAAAACCTCCTATTAGTGGTCCAAAAATTCCTGCAATTGCATAACCTAAAAAAACATATGGATATATAATTCCAAAATCATGAATGCCAAAAACTTGTGCAGTTTCTTTTGCAAATAGCACAAAATTTCCCCCGAAACCAAAACCTATTAAAAACGACAGCGCAATATATGTTACAGAATTGAGATCAAGATAGCCCAAAAAGAAAATGGATACTGCCTGAAGTAGAAGAGCCAGAAAAATACATATGCTTGCGCCTATATAATCACTTAAAGCCCCAAAAAACAGAGGTCCTGAGAAATTGGCAATAGCAAATACTGACACCCCAATCACCAAACTATGGTTACTAATATTGTGCACGCTGCCAATAAGTTTTAAACTACCAATAATAAGAAGACCCGCAAATGTTCCGAAAAAAATACCAAAAAATAGCTTAATGAATTTTCCATCTACTTTGAAAGTCTGTTTTGTAATTACAACAGTCTTATCGGTAAGTGGAACTTTGATAAAATTTAAAAAAAACAGTATTATAATTCCATACACAATGCCAATAATAACAAATAGGTCTAAAATACTTTTTCCTGATATCAATAAATTTTCGATTACCATTGAAAAAATGAAAGAAGCCAATCCAAAGCCAGCGACCGTTATTCCCGTAACAAGGCCTTTTTTTTCTGTAAACCACTTTGCTGGAGTTGTAATTGAAACAAAATAACCCAAACCTGTACCTATACCTCCAAAAACTCCAATTCCTGCAAAGATAACGTAGAAGTTCCCATCTGATAATCCTGAAACAATGTACCCAACACTAAAAAATAACGCTGAAAGAAGAGTAAGAGTGCGCACACCAAGCAGTTTTTCAAACTTACCTGCAAAAATCATTGTACCCGGAAAAATTGCAATAATTGTTCCGAAAACAAGTTGAGATTGGACTGATGAAAAATCAAAATTATTTATCAACTCCGAAGATATCATACTCCATGCGTAAACGCTACCCACACAGAGCATAATAAAAAAAGCTGAAATAACGGTTAAATATCTTTGCATACTAATCAATTCTTTTTTTTAATGTAGTAATGGTGTCATCCTTTCTTTCAACTTCACCAGAAAAGTTCCTTGTCTATCTGTGTTAAAATTCTTTGACACAACACATACAATGGCAAGTTCTTTTCCATTAAAGGAATAATAACTTTTCCCTTTTCATGTTTTGTAGCTACTGCAAGTTTTCAGCCTTTAAAAAAGTCTGTCATTATGCCCCTTTAGCGTTAATAATGCGTGATTTTTCATTGACTTGTTCACGAAGTTTTGCTTTGTATTCGATAATTTTTCCCCTTAAATCCTTATTCTTTACTGAAATAATTTGAGCTGCCAATATCCCGGCATTTTTCGCTCCATTAAGTGCAACGGTTGCAACAGGTACACCCCCAGGCATTTGCAGGATTGACAACACAGAGTCCCACCCGTCGATAGAATTAGATGATTTAATAGGAACACCAATAACAGGAAGAGGTGAAATTGCAGCCACCATTCCTGGCAAGTGTGCTGCTCCGCCAGCTCCTGCAATTATTACTTCAATGCGTTTTAAATGGGCATTAGAGGCAAATTCAAATAGCTTATCGGGAGTTCGATGGGCTGATACTATATCAATTTCATAACAAACTTCAAAGTAATCGAGCATTTCTGCCGCTTGTTTCATTATTGGCATGTCAGAGTCAGAACCCATAACTATGTTTACAATATTTTGCCCCATGATTTTACCTTTATTAAATGTTTCACTCGCTCTGCCTTTTCCAACGCATTTTATAAAATTGTAGAAACAACCGTTACATGACCCATTTTACGATTAGGTTTCGTAATTTTTTTCCCATACAGGTGAATTTTCACTCCTTCGATAGCCAGACTTTCGGTTAACCCTTCGTATCTGACAGGTCCTTCGTATCCCTTTTCACCCAAAAGATTGAGCATAACTGCCGGCAATTTAATCTGAGTGCTGCCAAGTGGCAAATTAAGTATTGCCCTTAAATGCTGTTCAAATTGTGAAGTAATAACACTTTCAATAGTGTGATGCCCACTGTTGTGTGGGCGAGGGGCAACTTCATTTACGAGAATTTCACCATTCACATCCACAAAGAATTCCACAGCCAGCAATCCCGCCATCCCTAACTTTTCAATGATTATTTCCGCAATATGAATTGCTTTTAATGATTGTTCTTTACTTATTTCTGATGGACAAACCAACATCTCCACTATGTTGGTTCTACTGTCAAAAACCATTTCTACAATTGGGAAGCATTTAATCTCGCCCTTTTCATTTCTGGCAGCAACAACAGCAATTTCTTTTGATATATCAACGTTTTCTTCAACTATCGATGCTCCTTCAAGAAGCTTCACCAGGTCTTGTTCACCTCTTATTACGGCAACACCTTTTCCATCGTAACCACCTTTGCGGAGCTTTTGAACAAACGGGAAATTAAGATGATTTGTAGTAATAGCATCAATGATTTCGTCTTTACTTTTGAATGACTGATAAGCTACTGTTGGTATATTGTTTTCGGAATAAAAATCCTTCTGCAAACCTTTATCTTGAATTATCTTAAGGATGTCAGGGTCTGGGACAATTTTTAAACCTTCCGATTTGAGTTTTAGTAAGGCATCAATATTGATATTTTCCAATTCATATGTTAAAATATCAACTTTTTTCCCGAATTGGTAAACTGAATTAAAGTCAAGATGATTTCCTTTCACAAATACAGAAGCAATGCTTCCTGCAGGGCAGTTGCTTTTTTTGTCTAGCACATACGTAGCAATATCCCACTTGCTGGCTTCCTGTATCAGCATCTTACCAAGCTGGCCTCCTGCAATTATTCCTAATTTTAAGTTTGATGTTACAAATTTTTCCATTTTTGTTTATTCCCTTTTCAGAATCTAGTTCAAATTTGTGCTTCATGCACTAAGTATTCTTATTAGAATTCTTTTTCGAGACCCTTACGCGTAAGTGATTTTTTTAACTGTATCAATCTTTACTACATACTTAATGCAAAAAACTGTCAAGCACTTAGTACTTGACAGTTTTACTTAGATCATTTATGCTTTCGACAACCTCTTATCAACTTTATTCATTGTCGCCGGATGTTAAAAATGAATATTGGTAATCCATCGGGATAATGGCTAAATAATCTTCAACACTTGCCCCCGCCAAACATGCCTCAATAATTCTTCGGCCTGTTGCTGATAATTCGGGTGTTAAATACTTTGGCAATTCTGCTTTAAAGAAATCGTAAAGTATTTCTGCACCAGCATCGTAACCCGAGGTTTCTACTTCAACTTGTTTATGAACCTGAAGAAACCTGGAAGGAATTTTTGCCCCTTCAATGGTAAGATAGTTTAGCTCAAAGCCAAGCAGCGGGCAACGGGCATATTGATATTGGTCGCTTCTAAGTTTTGCATTTCCTCTTCGGGTAAGGTATTCGCGCATGAGTAACTGTGGTTTGAAGCCAACTTTCCAAGCACCAATATGCTGGTTAGGCGTAAGGGTGTATCTCATTCTTGGTGTTTGAATAATTTGTTCGAGCAACAAATTGGCATGTGTAACCATTTTCCCTGTGGCAAAAGGCCAGTAGGAACCAACTCCTTCGCTACCCATTCCACCACCATCAACTATACTAGGGTTGGCGTGTCCACGGGGAGATACAAGTCTCCATAACCAAGCCAATGCTGGTGGTAGAATATGGAATAAGCCAACAATACCATAAGTTGGGTTTTCTTTTGTGCAGGGTGGGGTTCGAACGCCAAAACTTCTAATATCAACAGTTACCGGTTTGTTTACAACATTGGGGACGATACTTCTTGGTACAATTACCCTGGGATTCGGACAGCTTTTTCCAGGACTGTCTTCGGTATGATCCCAAATCAAGGCAGTGCAATCAGGATTGGATTTTATGTTCAAAAACAAAAGCGGTTCTTTCGTTTTGATCGTTGACTTTTCAAGAAATGGGTCATCTCCATAATCGATAATACTATCAACTCTAATAAACCACGCATTTTCAGCGTCTAAAACGGTCAACTTTCCGTTGCTTTTTTGAAGGGATGGGTGGCACAAAGCCATATCATCTGTTACCGGATTAAAAGAACAGAACAGAGGAAAGTTTATTAACCTCTTTTCACCTGTTAGTATATTTTCACCGATTTGAACCTGTCCATTTGGCTCCCTCAGTATATTTTGAAGCATTTCACTTTTGCCTCCTCCACTTGCACCTTCGTGCATAAAGGCAGTAATGTTGTCATAAGGGCTAACTGCCTGTACCGTTGAGCAGTGTGCAGTTATCCAACCTTCTTTTTCACCTTTTGACAAAAGAGCGCCATACAGCCCTTTCTTGGCGCTTGGTCCCGGATAAAGATTATAAGAAAAAATTTCGTGCAAATTTTCGGAACGTTTATGAACCACGACCTGTTTGCCATTGAAATGCGTGTGCCGAAAAGTTGGGGCAACGTAAATAACTGAATCAACTGAAAAATCAACAGGCAATTCGCCAACAGGTATTATATTTTGAAGCATGGCAAGTCCCATGGCAAAAAATCCGGCATTGGCAGGGGCAATAGCTATTCCGCCTGAGCCAATATTATCTCGTCCGGCAAAATAAAAGAACACTGCTAATTCCTGCGATTGAAGCCAATGAATGGTTTCCTTTCTGAGAACGTCAAAATCGTACCCAAACTTATCAGAAAAGCGTTCCTTGTCGCTGGGCAAATTGTCTGCAATAGCCATTGTATCCGGGTCTCTCCGCCGCATATACGCTTCGGTATAATTGGCCGAAATTCCGTTTGTTACTTTGTGTATAATCGCTTCAGAAACTTCACCTTTTCCGGGGATATCGTATTTTACCTCAAAACAATTGTTGTCTCCACCAACTGCCGCAGTAGCCAATTGCCTAACCGTATCGAAGGTGCTAAATGTTTTGCAACCACTTAAAATCACTATTACATCATCGGGTAGGCTAATCCTCTTTTTTTCAAGTGATTTAAATAAATCGCTCATATTGTTATTTTATAAAATATTCAATTCTTTTAAAACTCCATTCATATTACGCACTGCATCTGCACTTTTATCAAAAGCAGCTTGTTCTTCAGTATTCAGTTTATAATCAACAATTTTTTCAATACCATCTTTGCCAATTACAACAGGCACGCCAATGCATATATCGCTTTGGCCATATTCGCCATCAAGGGCCACACAACATGGGAATACTTTCTTTTCGTCGCGAACTATGGATTCAACAAGTGCAGCACCGGCAGCGCCAGGTGCATACCATGCAGATGTTCCGAGAAGTCCGGTAAGTGTTGCACCGCCTACCATGGTATCGGCAATCACTTTTTTTACTGTTTCTCCATCAAGTAAGGCAGCTATCGGCATTCCATTGTAAGCAGCAAAACGGGCAAGAGGTATCATGGTTGTATCGCCGTGTCCGCCAATTACTGTACCTTGTAAATCCGTTGCAGGCACATTTAAGGCTTGGCTTAAATAACATTTGAAACGTGAGCTGTCAAGGATTCCGCCCATTCCTATTACCCTGTTTTTGGGTAATCCGGTAGTTTTCAATGTCAGGTAAGTCATCGTGTCCATTGGATTGCTGATTACAATAAGGATAGCCTCCGGAGAATATTTTAAAACATTTTGTGCAACATCTTTCACAATACCTGCATTTATGCCAATCAAATCTTCACGTGTCATTCCCGGTTTACGAGGTATGCCCGAAGTTATAACTACCACTTCCGAACCAGCCGTTTTGCTGTAATCGGCAGTCACACCTGTAACACGGGTATCAAAACCCAACAAGGTTGCTGTTTGCATAATATCAAGGGCTTTACCTTCGGCAAAACCTTCTTTGATGTCGAGTAAAACTATTTCACTGGCCAATTCTTTTTGTGCCATTACGTTTGCACAAGTTGCACCAACATTTCCTGCTCCTACTACTGTAATTTTCATCGTTTATAATTTACAAAGTTTGTAGTTTGTATTTTTAAATATTTAAAGGTGTATTACTTTCTATCTTTCAGATGGATATAGTTTTGTTCCGGAAATACATTCTTGTATGCCGGACGAATAATTCGGCCAGCATCAAAAGTCAGTTCCTCTAACCGATGCGAACACCATCCGGCGATGCGCGACATTGCGAACAATGGAGTATATAAAGGTTCTTTAATGCCTATGCAGTTATATACGAAACCTGAATAAAAATCGACATTTGCACAAACACGTTTCGCCACTTTATCGCCTTTGAAATCGTAGAATATTTGAGGAGCAAGGTTTTCAATCAGTTCGTATAATTCAAATTCTTCCAGTCGGCCTTTTTCAATTGCCAATTCGCGGGCTTGCCTTTTTAGCAGTATTGCACGAGGGTCGGAAATGGTGTAAACGGCGTGACCAATACCGTAAATTTTCCCTGAACCGTCATAAGCCTTTTTGTTCAGCATTTTTATTAGGTAGTCGGTAACTTCCTGCTTATTGTCCCATTGTTTCACATTTTCCTTAATATTATCCATCATGCAAAGTACTTCGTGGTTTGCGCCACCGTGCAATGGTCCTTTCAGCGAAGCTATTGCAGAAGCTACTGCCGAATAGGTATCAGTGCCCGTAGAGCTGGTTACACGGATAGTAAATGTTGAGTTATTTCCGCCTCCGTGGTCGGCATGTAATATTAAGGCAAGGTCGAGAATATCGGCTTCGAGCTGGGTATATTTGCCTTCTCCTTTCATCATTAGCAAAAAGTTTTCAGCAGTACTAAGTGATAGATCTGGATGACGGATTGACAATGTTTTGTGCTGAAAATGGTGGCGCATTGAATGATACGAATACGCTATTATGGTTGGAAATTTTGCAATAAGATTCAACGACTGATTTACGAGATTTTCAGGCGAGGTGTCTTCTGCATTTTTATCTAAGTTGTACAAACCTAAAACAGTACGCGCCAACATGTTCATAACATTCTGACCTTTGTTAGCCAGAATCATGCTGTTGGTAAAATCATCGGGCAGTTCGCGCAACGAGCCCATGTATTCCATAAAATCTGCAAGCTCCTGTTTGTTCGGAAGTTTGCCGGAAATTAGCAAATAGACAACTTCATCAAATCCATGGCGTTTTTGGTCTATTGCGCCTTGCACAAGTGCTTCAACATCAATACCACGATAGATAAGTTTACCGTCAACGGGAGCAATGGCATCAACTTCTTTTTTATATCCCACTACATCGCCAACGTTGGTAAGCCCAACCAAAACGCCCGAATGGTCGGCATTACGCAAACCACGCTTTACGCTGTATTTCTCAAATAAATCAGGCTCTATTTTCGATGCCTTTACAACCGATTCTGAAAGGTGTTTTAAAATGGATGTCATAAACTTTATTTTAGTTATGTTTGAACTTTATTTGGTTTAAAATACCTGAGCCTGCCTTTTTATTTGTCTAAATCAACACAAGCCTTATAGATATTTTCAACTAATTCGGGTAATCTTGCCTGAGGTACTGCCGAAAAGGCCAAGCGAATAACACTGCCAAGCACAATAACTCCGGTACTGTAATTTTCGAGAAGGTGTTTTCGAATTTCCTCAGCCACTAATCCCTTTTTCAATTCAATACACATAAAATATCCGGAATTGAAAGGAAGCGACGAGAAATACGCTGCATATTTGGGGTTTGAAAGTTCCTTCCGTAAAATCTGATAACGATTTTTTAGTATTTCAAACTTTTGCTTTTTCGACTCTTCATAAGTTGGCGCTGAATAAACTTTGAACAATAGCGATTGTGACAATTGGCTGATGTTGGATATGTTTCCACGCACAGCCCCGGCAGTTTTGTTTTCGAGCGCTTCATAAAGTTCAGCGTTTCCACCTTTAATAGCATACGTCATAAAACCAACGCGAAATCCCCACACATAATCTTCTTTGGTAGGTCCATCGAGTTTTACAGCCAATACATTTTCTGAAAGGTTTGCTAATTCAACAAAAATTGATTCAGTAAAAACATTTTCTTCGTAAACCAGGCCAAAATACGCATCGTCGATAAGTACAACAACCTTTTTACCCTTGTCAGCAACTTTCTTGATTTCGGCTACAATGTCTTTAATTTCAGTAGTTAACGGCGTGTAACCGGAGGGGTTATTAGGAAAATTAAGTAGCGTGATAATTTTTTCTCCTTCAATTTCGTTGAGTTTTTTTGAGAAATCTGATATATTAAAACCTCCGTCTTCAAAAAGTTCGAAAGTTGAGACTTTAGCGCCGTAACTGTTTTCTAAAATAAGGTTATAGTTTTCCCAGTAGTGATTCGAAAGCAAAACCGTATCTCCTTCGTTTGCAAATAGATATCCCGCCATGCTTATGCCGTGGGTTAGTCCATTGGTAGCAATTGGGTTGCTTATCACAGTGTCCCTAAGTGATGGATTTTTGCGGTAGATGGATTCCTTCCAAAGTGCACGAAATTCAGGTTTGCCAAAACTGGGCGCATAAGGAAAAATATTTGCAGTTGGCATATTTACCAAAGCGTCAAACTCCGGAAGGTGCATAGATGTACCATCATCTTCCACTGCCTCACCGATTGTTGCATTGATAGCTTTCCCCTTAGCCTGAGCTGATTGCGCTAAAATACCAAGTTTTGGAAAAAAAATATTTTTGCCACGCTCCGAGAGCATTTCCAACACATTTGAATTTAATTTTTCGATTGTGTTGTTTAATGAAAAGGCTTGATTATCCATACTTATATTGTATTTAAATGTTTATAATGCCAGATGTTTTGCCATTTATTTATATTTTGATGACAAAGATAGGCCTCGTGGCTTAATTTATGAAGTATTACTTAATTAGCGGAAGAGAATTAACAATTTAAAAATTTGGGGGTGATTGTACCCAAATCAGTTCACTTACACCTTCATAATTACTTTATTTAAGTACAACTTAATAATCAACAAGATTATAATGGTGCGAGGGCAAAATTGCAGCGCTATAGCCATTCGGGCGCAAGATTCGCTAGACTAATGTTCAGTTTTCTTATAACATCAGCAACCCATTTTCCCTTAAATTTTTTATTGCAGTACTGTTCCAGAAAAGCACAAAATCGCTTCCGGTTTGATCTTCAAAACTTTTCGTGAGTTCGGCAAAAGTGATTGATTTGTTGCTGCCCACCGAAACTTCGGGAATTTGTTCGAACAGCCATTTGCCTTCGTCCTGCTTCAGTTGGATAACCAAATCCTGCTTTTTATTGAAGAAAGTCAGTTCTACCATTTTGAAGGCCTGGTTCTTTTTCTTTCTACTGAAATATCGGGCTGAAACAGGTCCTCCCAACCAATAAATCTTAGAGTTGGGGCTTGGAGCTTCAAAATCATTGACGATAATAGCTTCGGCGATAAAGTCAGGTCGAACCGTGGTTCGAGGCACCTTAAAATCGAACCAGTCCTTAAGTGGGAAATCAAAGCAAACCTCGTGCATGTAGTTAAAAAGCGATTTGCGTAGCCCTTCACTGAACAGTTCGTGGTTTGCCCCGGTCGGATCACTGTGAACAAGATCGTTATTGGCGAAAGCACCCAACGCTTCGTTTTCAATTTTGGCTTTGAACTGGGCAGGATTCAGCCCAATCGGGCTATGAGCGGTCATGGCAAACTGATGCCAGAAAGCCGATTGTACCACTCCGGCCTCGAACAACTGGCGCACCACTTCGAGCGAGTCGATGGTTTCCTGAGCTGTTTCAGTTGGGAAGCCGTACATCAGATAGGCATGGACCATGATTCCGGCACGGGTGAAATGGTCGGTCACTTTTGCCACTTTCGCCAGGCTGACTCCTTTGTTGATTAATCCCAACAACCGATCAGAGGCAACTTCCAATCCTCCTGAAACCGCGATGCAACCCGATTCTTTCAGCAACAGGCACAAATCGTAAGTAAAACTCTTTTCGAAACGGATATTGGTCCACCAAACAACTGTGAGTTTCCGGCGGATGATTTCCAAAGCCAAAGCCCGCATCAAAGCCGGAGGTGCGGCTTCATCCACAAAATGAAACCCGATCTGTCCGGTTTGGAGGATCATTTGTTCGATGCGGTCGCACAAAAGCTTTGCAGTGCTTGGTTCGTAGCGTTTTATGTAATCGAGCGAAGTGTCGCAAAACGTACAGCGTCCCCAGTAGCAACCATGTGCCAATGTCATTTTGTTCCATCTCCCGTCGCTCCACAAACGGTGCATCGGATTCACTATTTCGATGACCGATAGGTATTTGTCGAGCATAAAATCGGAATAGTCGGGCACGCCCACTTCCGACTGCGAAAAATCTACGGAAGTGGAACCGTTCTGGTAAACCACTTCATTATTGATTCTCACGAAAGTTCTTTTAAGACTTGCAATGGCGCGGTCTCCGTCGAGGTGCTCAACTAAATTAATCAAAGGCGCTTCACCATCATCCAGCGTAATAAAATCGAGGTAATCAAATACACGCGGATCAGTGAGCGAGCGAAGTTCTGTATTGGGGAAACCGCCACCCATCGCGATTTTTATTTCAGGATGGTACTTTTTCAGCCATTGCCCACATTTAAAAGCGCAGTATAAATTTCCGGGGAAAGGAACAGAAAGTGCAACAATGGTAGGCTGATAAGTTTCTATTTTTTGCTGAAGTAATCGGAGCAAAATCCCATCGATCAGACCATCCGGAGCTTTCAATTCCCGATCAATTTCGTCGAAGGTGGCAGCCGACCGTCCCAAACGTTCGGCATAACGGCTAAACCCAAAATGCGGATCGGTAGTTTCAACAATCAGATCCGATAAATCTTCGAGGTACAACGTAGCCAAGTGTTTCGCCTTGTCCATGATTCCCATTGTTCCGAAAGCTCCTTCCAGATCGTCCACCTGATTGAAACGTGACGCTTCAGGAAGAAAATTTCCGTCGCAAATAACATGGGACAACGCATCATTTTTCCGGTGCAAAAAAGCAATTACGGGATCGATTGTTTGAATATATTCGTTCCGAAGATGCATCATCCGCTGGCTGTTGGCAGACCATTCCCCATTTTTCAGATCAATTTTCTGAAATAAATTTTTCAATCCGGCGGAAGAAAGCAGCTCCAGTATGACTTCGATCCCCAAATCACATTGATTGGAACGGATGGATTTTGTATTTAAAAACCCTTTCAGATAAGCAGTTGCGGGATACGGGGTATTTAGCTGCGTAAAAGGCGGAGTGATCAGTAAAATTTTTTGGCTCACAATGTATCTTTTTGTACATCGTAAAAGTAATACAAACCAGACAAAGTTTTATTGCAGGAACATATCCTGTTAAAGCATTTAATCATGAAAGCGAAACATTTGATCATCACAGCATTCTCAGGTTTTCATACCTCAAAAGATTCATCGCCGGAAACCATAAAAAACCGTAAGCCATACGCTGCCGGTAGGTTTTATACGGATAAACCTAACGAATTAAAAACACAGTTACGGTTGATGTTTTCAAAATCGGTTCAGAAAAAAAATGAACCTACACCGCTGGCAATTGTCGTTCCTCATGCCGGTTATGTGTTCAGTGGCGAGGTTGCAGCTTCAGCCTATAACCAGATTGATCCCGGGTGCATGTTTGAGCGGGTTTTTGTTATTGGCTCAAGCCATACCATCAGTTTCTCCGGAGCATCGGTTTATTGCTCAGGAAATTTCGAAACACCTCTTGGCACTGTTGAAGTAGATATAGAGCTTGCAAAACAGCTGGTGGCAGAAAACAATATGCTGAAGAATTATCCGGAAGCTCATTTGAATGAACACAGCCTCGAGGTACAACTACCATTTTTACAATATCATCTGCACACCGATTATAAGATAGTACCAATAATAATTGGCTCTTCTACCGTTGATACAGCCAAAAAACTGGCCGTAGTTTTCAAACCCTACCTGAATGAAAAAAATCTTTTTGTTTTTAGCAGCGACTTTTCGCATTATCCCGACTACACCAATGCCAGTGAAGCCGACCAGGCCACTGCAGAAGCCATTAAAACCAATGACCCCGCAAAATTGTTAGCTGCACTTGAAAGCAATCAGAAAAAAAATATATCCGGATTAGTAACCAGTTTGTGTGGATGGAGTTCGGTGCTGACTTTACTTTATATGACCGAAAAGATGCCCGACCTGACCATTGATTTGATTCAGTATAAAAACTCGGGTGACTCATTGTATGGTGATAAAGAGTGGGTGGTTGGGTATTGTGCCATTTCATTTTATCATGAGGAGAAGAAAAAACATCCGGATGAATTATCGATAAGCGATGAGGATAAAAAATATCTGCTAAACCTCGCTCATGAAACAGTTAAAGAATACATACTGAAAGGTATCACTCCTGAAATTGATCCTACCGGACTGAGTGACACCCTAAATACACCGCATGGCGCATTTATCACCCTGTACACAAATCACAGTTTGCTTGGTTGTGTAGGTCGTTTCGATGCAAATATGCCACTATGGAAGGTGGTACAGTTGATGTCCGTATCTGCGACCACTCAGAACCATCGTTTCAAAACAATTCAGCCCGATGAATTAAATCAGTTGAAAATTGAAATTTCGGTGCTGACTCCTTTGAAACGAATACATTCGGTTGAAGAATTCATTATAGATAAACACGGCATTTACATGAAGAAAGGAAATTTTACGGGAACATTTTTACCCAAGGTTGCAACCAAAACAGGCTGGACCAGGGAAGAATTGCTAGGCCATTGCGCTCGCGACAAAGCCGGCATTGGATGGAAAGGCTGGAAAACTGCTGAACTTTACACCTACGAAGCATTGGTTTTTGGAGACTAAGAATTGTTGCTTTTGCTTTTTATGAATATCCGATTTTGTACCTAAGATATCCTTTGCCGTCAGCTTCAGCTGACGGATTGAATGTTGAGCGAAGCTAATGGCTTTAGCCACAGCTTTTAGGGCTAAAGCCCAGATCCATCATCTTCATTTTACCCGTTGACTGAAGTCAACGGCAAAGGATATCTTCTCAATATTCAATTGTTTAGGTAAATAAACGAATATTCATATTATTTTTCAACCAAACAAAACAAACGATGACGGGATTTGCAGGCGATGTGGACGAAAAACCTTGGAAATGGAGCAAGGAAAGCTTATTCTGGTCGCCTGCTCTGCGGGGAGCCAAATGTCTGATCTGTCCCAACGAATGTATAATTAAAGAAGGCAGATCGGGATTATGCCGCAACCGGGTAAATTATTCCGGCAAAATTTATTCAATTGCCTACGGAAATCCCTGCTCAATCAATATCGATCCGGTTGAAAAAAAACCGCTGAACCATTTTTTACCCGGTTCAAAAATTTTCTCGGTTGGCATGGCGGGTTGCAACCTTGCCTGCATGAACTGCCAGAACGCTACGATTTCGCAGGTTAGCCCCAAAGAAACGCGCAACTACGACTTGATGCCCGACAAACTGATCGCTGAAACTATCGCCAGCAAATGTCCATCAATAGCTTACACCTATACCGAACCCATTACATCTTATGAATATACTTTCGTTTCTGCAAAACTGGCACGACAGGAAGGCATTAAAAATGTAATTGTAACAGCTGGGTACATTAACGAAGAACCGTTGCGCAATCTCTGCAAATACATTGATGCGGCCAATGTTGATCTGAAATCATTCAGTAACAATATTTACCGAAAACTTTGCGCCGGTGCACTTGATCCGGTTTTAAACTCCCTGAAAATAATGAACAAGCTTGGCGTTTGGCTCGAAATAACCAATCTGGTTATCCCAGGTTGGACCGACAATCCCGACATGATCAAACGTATGTGCAAATGGCTGGCAGAAAACGGGCTCTCCAATGCTCCGCTTCACTTTTGTCGTTTTCATCCCGACCACAAACTCACCCATCTGTCATCCACGCCAATCGGAATTCTTACCCAGGCACGTGAGATTGCCCTTTCCGCCGGAATAAAATACGTATATATTGGCAATGTTTCAGTCCTCGATTCAGAAAACACCTACTGCCCGAGGTGTCACACGATGGTTGTCGAACGGAAAGGGTATTCCATTCTTCAAAAAAACATTGAAAATGGGGCTTGCAAAAAATGCGGTGAAAAGATTGCGGGAGTTTGGGAATAAATTGTTCAAATTCAATAAATCGCCTTTTCTTTGTACAGTGAATCCCCAAACATTAGTTTATCTATGAAGTTACCCATTCTCTACCTCAACGATTTAAATATTCAATCGGTCGAAAAAACCTTTTCCAAAACTTTAAAACAATTGCAGGACGGCGATTTCAAGAGTGCCGATGTACGAAAGATGCCCACTTCCGGCTTCTATCGCGCCCGGCTCGACATTCGCGACCGGTTGCTCTTCACCTTTGCCAATTACGAAAACCAAAAATATTTGCTTCTGCTTGAAGTTATAAAAGATCACAATTACAGCCATAGCCGTTTTTTACGGGGAGCCATTGTTCCCGATGAGGACAATTTTGTCCGCGTGCTATCACCTGATGAGATTTCAACTCAGGAGAACGACCTGATTTTTCTCAATCCCAAGTCACGCAAAATTCACTTGCTCAATAAGTTCATCTCCTTCGATCATTTACAGGATTCCATCTACTCGCTCTTTCCGCCATTGATTATTGTCGGTTCTGCCGGAAGTGGAAAAACTGCACTGGTACTTGAAAAACTCAAAGAGTTGCCCGGCGAAATCGCCTATATTTCACTTTCCAAATTCTTAGTCGAAAACGCTTCAAAAATCTATTATTCAAGCGGTTTTGACAACGAGAAACAAGAAGTTGAATTTTTATCGCTGCACAATTATTTGTCGAGCTGGGAAAAACCACAGGGTACAGAAGTCACTTTCCGCCAATTCGACAGTTGGTATTTCAGATATGCCCAAACGGTTCGGATTAACGAACCCTATCGCGTATTCGAGGAATTTAAAGGTGTAATTACCGGTTCGCCTGTGCATACAGCCTGGCTATCACAAGCCGAATATCTGGAACTTGGCGTAAAACAGTCCATTTTTTCGACTGCCGAAAGGGAACGACTATAACCGGACATCCTGAAATATTTTGATTGGCTGAAGGAAATCAACTATTACGACAGCAACATTTTGTGTTATCAATACCTCGAAAAAATTAAACCACGCTACGATTACATTGTGGTGGATGAGGTGCAGGATATTACCAATATACAGTTAAAATCTATACTTCAGTCGCTTAAACACAAAAATCATTTTATCCTGACGGGCGACAGCAATCAGATTGTTCATCCCAACTTTTTTTCGTGGAGCAAAGTGAAAAGCTATTTCTACGAAGCAGGTGATCACGAAAAGCAGATTAAAATACTTCAAACCAACTACCGGAACAGTTTAAATGTGGTAGAGTTGGGAAACAACCTACTCAAAATCAAAATCACCCGTTTTGGCTCGATCGATCGCGAAAGCAATTATCTGATTGGCACTGTCAGCAAAAATAAAGGCGAAGTTTTGCTCTTCCCCGATGATGATAAAAAGAAAAACGAGCTTAACCGGCGCACACAAAACAGTACGCATTACGCTGTGATTGTTCCCAATAACGAGCAGAAAAGTGAAGCACGGCGATTTTTCAAAACACCATTGATTTTTAGTGTTCAGGAA
>JAUYEQ010000333.1 GCA_030691295.1 Bacteroidota bacterium | reverse complement strand
TCGAACCAAAGTAACCACATGTACAAATTGGGTCCGATTCATCACGGAATTGTTGAACGTGGCTCAAAAACCACTTCTGATTCATACATTCTCTGGCCTGCAAAAATAGGCGCATTTACACTGGTAATGGGTCGTCACTACAAAAATACCGATACTTCCGATCTTCCGTTTTCGTATCTGATTGAAAATAAAGACGAAAGCTGGATTGCCCCTGGAATAAACCTTCGCAGTGTGGGAACCATCCGCGATGTATTAAAATGGCCAAAACGTGACCGACGAAAAGACCCGGAAAAACTGGATTGCATCAACTTCAATTTGCTCAGTCCGTTTACCATTCAAAAAATGCAGAAAGGATTGGAAATACTAAACCGGCTGAGAGATATTTCAGGAGAAACAACCGAAGTATTTGCCTACCGGAATACGATGATCAGCAGAAGTGCCCTCGAAAAAGGGATTGACTTGTACCAAAAGGCCATTTATAAATTTCTGGGAAATTCGGTTATTTCGCGGATCAACAAATGCAATGTTCAAACATGGGAAGAAATTCAGGAATGCCTGAAGCCTGTAAACTCTATTGGGCAGGGAGAATGGAGCGATTTGTCGGGTTTGATTGCTCCCAAAACTGAGATTAGCAGACTGATAAAAGACATTGAAAAACGTGAATTTGTAAGCCTGGAAGAAATTGAGCAGGAATTCAAAAAACTACATACCAACTATTACGATTACGAATGGACCTGGGCTTCGGAATTGCTGATTCAGCAAAAAGGCAAACAGATTGAAGATCTGAAAATCGGAGATATTATCAGTTTGGTTAGAAAATGGAAAGACAGTGTTATCGGACTGGATCAGATGTTGTATGAAGATGCAAAAAAGGAATTCAGGTTGGATTCGATGACCGGATTTGGAATGGATGGAAATAAAACCACTCAAAAGCTTGATTTTGATAAAGTAAGGGGTAGTTTTGAGAGTAACGACTTTGTAAAAGAAATCGTGAATCACATCGAACGAAAAACCATTCTAGGTGACCGCATGATCGAAAAATTAACAGAAATTGAGAAAACAATTCAAAAACAAAAAATATGAGACTAATTATTCAGGCCAACCACGATTTAACGTCAAAATGGGTGGCCAATTACATTGCCCGGAAAATTATTCTGGCTGCACCAACAGCTGAAAAACCATTTGTTTTGGGTTTGCCGACGGGTTCGTCGCCGCTCGGAACATACTCCGAATTGATCCAGTTGTGCAAGGCTGGCAAGGTTTCGTTCCGAAATGTGGTAACCTTTAACATGGACGAATATGTGGGGATCCCCAAAGAACACCC
>JAUYEQ010000615.1 GCA_030691295.1 Bacteroidota bacterium | reverse complement strand
CAGCTGCCGGAATTTGGATGGGAGCTACTCCTGAAGTGCTGATAAAATCAAACGGGAAAGATTTCGAGACTGTATCACTTGCCGGTACTCAGGTTCGGAAACATGTCGCCGAAGAATATTACTGGAGCACAAAAGACATTGAAGAACAGGCATTTGTTTCCCGGTACATGTTGGATGTTTTTTTCAATTTCGATATTCATCAGTATAAAACTACTGGCCCTGAAACTTTGGAAAGCGGAAAGGTTGCCCATCTGAAAACATCTTTCTTTTTCCCTTCTGAAAAAATTGAAAACTGCCTCGGAAATTTTGTTGCCGAATTGCACCCAACTCCTGCGGTTTGCGGATTGCCAAAAAATATGGCCGATGAATTTATCAGGGAAAAAGAAAAACACGACCGAAAATATTATACAGGATATTTAGGTTCATGGAAACTGAATCAAAAAGTCAATCTTTTTGTAAATTTACGCTGCATGGAAATTACTGATGATGAGTTTATTCTGTATGCGGGAGGCGGAATAACCTCCAAATCAATTCCTGAGCGTGAGTGGGAAGAAACCAATCAAAAGGCCAAAACTTTGCTTTCGGTAATTAATCCTGAAAGCCCCCTTCCTCCCGATACTTTCTTAGCGGGACAGGCAGTTCCCCCTGATTCGACAGGCTCATCAACCGTGGGGAAAGCTTAGGTTTTGGATTTGCGAAGGCCTTCGCTTTATTTTTTTGTGTTTTTTTCTATCCTGAAAGGATAGCATATTAATAACCCCGGGTGGAGTAAAACGGAACCCGGGGTAAAAGATCAAGAGCGGTTTCCGTCCGCGGGAATAAACCAATCAAGGTTTTTTCCTCTTTTTCGGACGGAATGGCTCAAATCTTTAAAAAATTGACTTAATAGATTATGGTAAGCGACAAAAAACACATTCAGCAACTGGCTGCTTTGCTCCTGAAAAAGGGAATTACCGACATCGTGATTTCTCCCGGAAGCCGCAATGCGCCGATGATAAATACTTTTGCCGGTATTTCTGAATTTAAATGCCGGAATATTGTTGACGAACGCAGCGCCGCCTATTTTGCACTGGGACTGGCACTTGCCAAACAAAAACCAGTGGCCATTGTCTGTACATCGGGAACAGCCAGCCTGAATTATGCCCCGGCGGTGGCCGAAGCTTTTTACCAAAATATTCCGCTGATTGTGCTCACCGCCGACCGCCCCGATTATTGGATCGATCAGGCCGAAAGCCAATGCATCCGGCAAGAAGGTATTTACCGAAACTTCGTCAAAAAAGAAGTGAGCTTACCTTTGGGCGAATCGGAAAAAGAATTGTGGTTTGCGACCCGCCAAATCAACGAATGCCTGAATCTGGCTGTCTCCGGCAATCCTGCTCCGGTGCACATCAATATTCCACTCGAAGAACCGCTGCATAAACTGGTCCAGGAAGATTTACCCGAAGTAAAAGTGATTGAACTTACTGATATTCAATATAAAATTACGGAAATTGAATTAGTACGATTGGATGAAACGATCAGTCAGTCAAAAAAAATAATGATTCTGGCCGGGCAACTGAACCCGAATCCCGCACTTGAAAACAGTTTGGCAAAATTTGTAAAAAAAACAGGCGCCGTAGCCTTGCACGAACATTTATCGAATTTATCCTATTCGCAGTTTTGTACCAATATTGATTTAATGATGGCGGGCATTCTGGATGAAAACATTGAATCGTACAAGCCCGATTTGCTAATCAGCTTTGGCGGCCAATTTGTGTCCAAAGCGCTCAAGCAGTTTCTGAGAAAGAACAAACCGTTGCAGCATTGGCACCTGAGTTTGGGCAGCGAACATTTCGACACCTATCAATCGTTGACCAAAGTTATAAAAGCTGATGCTGCTGATTTCTTTGATAAAGTTTCTGAACGCGTTCAGCCTAGCGACAAAACTGATCTTCAAAACTGGAAAAATAAGGAAACCCAAGTGAATCTGATACGCGATAAATTTGTTGAAAGCATCGAATTTAGTGATTTGAAAGTATTTGAACTGATCCGCCAGCAGATTCCCGAAAATTCAGTTGTTCATTTGGGCAACAGCTCACCGGTGCGATATGCGCTGATTCACAAACGGGTTGAAAACACCCAATATTTCAGCAACCGCGGCACTGCGGGAATTGACGGTTGCCTTTCTACTGCCCTTGGTTTTGCCAGCGAATCGGATAAATTGAATACGATCATCCTCGGCGACTTGTCTTTCTTTTACGACTCGAATGCACTGTGGAACAAATACGTCGGTTCAAATCTTCGCATCATCGTGATTCACAATGGCGGTGGAAATATCTTCAGCATGATCAAAGGCCCGGCTGATTCGCCTGCTTTTACCGAACATTTCTTCGCCGGAAATACCCACAAAGCCGAAGCGTTGGCCAAAGCGTTTGAGTTGGATTATTTTTCGGCAAAAGATGAAGCAGAACTGGTGAAGGCATTGGATGAGTTTTATTCTGTCGCGCAACAGAAAGTGGCTTTGCTGGAGGTCTTTACGGATGCCGAGGTAAATGTGAAAGTGTTTCGGGAGTTGTTTGGGAAGGTAAAAATAGGCACGATGTGAGAGCCGAGGATTGAATTATTCGTATAGTTGAACCCACTTCGGGGTTCACTTTTATAGCTCAATCCACCACGGGTTTACACCCGCGGTTATTCAAATTAAATCCCTTCGGGATTTTGAGAAACAAACCACGAATGTGGTTTAATCTGAATAACCCCATACAAAGTTCGGGGATAATGAAAAAAGATAAGTGCAGAACCCCGAAGTGGGTTCAATAAATATTTATTTTCAGTCTTATAAATTAAAAACAACATACCCATGAGTTCAACTAGACAATGGCAAACCATTCGTGAATATGAAGATATTTTCTTCGATTATTTCGACGGAATCGGGAAGATAACGATCAATCGCGAACGCTACCGCAATGCGTTCAGGCCAACAACAGTAAACGAAATTAGCGATGCGCTCAAAATCTGCCGCGAAGATCAGCGCATCAACGTAGTGGTTTTAACCGGTGCGGGCGATAAAGCTTTTTGTGCCGGTGGCGACCAAACCGTGAAAGGCAAAGGTGGCTACATCGACAAAGAAGGAATTCCACGCCTCAACATTCTGGAAGTTCAGAAGCAAATCCGCTCGATGCCGAAACCGGTAATCGCGATGGTGAACGGCTTTGCCATTGGTGGCGGGCATGTATTGCACGTAATTTGCGACATCAGCATTGCCTCGGAGAACGCCATCTTCGGCCAAACCGGGCCTAAAGTCGGGAGCTTCGACGCCGGATTGGGTTCATCCTACCTGGCAAGCATCGTAGGACAAAAGAAAGCCCGCGAAATCTGGTTCATGTGCCGACAGTATTCGGCAGCCGAAGCCCTGGAAATGGGATTGGTGAACAAAGTCGTTCCGTTCGATCAGCTAGAAGATGAAGTCGTTGCGTGGGCTCAACAAATGCAGGAGCACAGTCCGCTGGCACTGCGAATGCTGAAACTTGGATTGAACGCCGAACTCGACGGACAAATCGGTATTCAGGAATTTGCCGGAAATGCTACATTACTGTATTACCTAACCGAAGAAGCGCAGGAAGGTAAAAATGCATTCCTCGAAAAACGCAAACCTGACTTTAAAAAATACCCCAAATTTCCTTAATATCAGCATCTTAAAAATATAACAAGTTTGTTACTAACAAGTTTGTTACATATATTTGTAAAAAATATTCAACATGGAAACACCATTTGTATTTGGGAAATTAGCTGTTGAACAGAATTTTACAAACAGAAATAAGGAAAGACAACGACTGACCGGGAATTTTTCAGGACTCGTTAACACAGTACTTATTTCACCACGTCGCTGGGGAAAATCATCGTTGGTTCAAAAGTCTGCAATTGATGCGATGTCGGTGGACGAAAATCTGCACTTTTGCTTTCTCGATGCGTTCAATATTCGGACAGAAGAACAGTTTTACCTGGCATTGGCAAGCGAAGTTTTAAAGATTTCCGCATCAAAAATGGAACTACTGATTGACAATGCAAAACGTTTTATGGGGACATTTCTTCCCAAACTTTCATTCAGTCCCGGTAATCAGAATGAATTGTCGCTAAGTCTCGACTGGAAAGAAGTAAAGAAACATCCTGATGCCATTTTGGATATGGCAGAGAAAGTTGCTGAGGAAAAAGGATGGAAACTGGTGATTTGCATTGATGAATTCCAGAATATCACAACATTCGAAAACCAATTGGCATTTCAAAAAAAGTTAAGGTCGCATTGGCAGAAACACCAGCACGTTTCCTATTGTTTATATGGAAGTAAACGACACATGCTGATGGATGTATTTACCAGTTCTTCGATGCCATTTTACAAATTCGGCGATATTCTTTTTCTTGAAAAGATACATCGGGAGAGTTGGATTCCTTTTATTTGCAACCGATTTGAAGACACACAGAAACATATTAATGAGAATAATGCAGCTTTAATTGCTGATTTGGCTGAATGCCACCCTTATTACGTGCAACAGCTTGCCCAGCAAAGTTGGTTTCGAACAGCGACTGATTGTTCTGAAGAAATCATCCATGAAGCGCACGAAGGAGTCGTATCGCAACTTAGTTTGCTTTTTCAATCAAAAACAGAAGAATTATCAACTCCCCAGATCAATTTCTTAAAAGCTTTGCTGGATGGAGTTGAAAAATTCAGTTCGAAAAACATAATTGATGAATATCAGCTTGCATCATCGGCAAATGTTGCAAGAATTAAAAAAGCGCTTGAAAATAAGGAGATTATCGACATCATGGCTGGGAATATTCTGGTACTGGATCCGATGTACAAAAACTGGCTGGGAACCAGGTACTTTATTAAAAAATAAGCACACAAAGATGGCATCAGTAAAAAGTTGGATAAAAGCGGCACGTTTGCGGACACTTCCGTTGGCCATGTCGGGCATTTTGATGGGAGCAGCATTGTCGTATTTCGATGGTGGATTTCAAGCAAAAGTCACTGTATTGGCCATTGTTACCGCTTTGTTTATCCAGATATTCTCGAATTTTGCCAACGACTACGGCGATTCGCAAAAAGGAACTGACAACCAGCACCGTGTGGGACCGAAGCGAACGGTTCAAAGCGGCGAAATCAGTCCGAAGCAAATGAAAGTTGGAATGGTGGTTTTGATTGTGCTGAGCCTGACAACCGGAATTTGGCTGATTGCCGAAGGTACCAAAGGTCTTGATCTGACCACATTTTTGCTTTTTCTCGCATTCGGAATTGTTGCCCTGATTGCAGCATACCGTTATACTGCAGGCAGCAATCCTTATGGATATGCCGGTTTGGGCGATATAGCCGTATTTCTGTTTTTCGGAATATTGCCGGTAGTTGGCACCTATTTTCTTAATGCCCATCAACTCAATCCTGAAATATTCCTACCGGCCATCAGCATCGGACTTTTCAGTACAGGCGTATTGAATCTGAACAACATGCGCGACATTGAAAACGATCGAAATTCGGGTAAAAATACGGTTGTAGTTCGAATGGGAAGCGCCAAAAGCAAATACTATCACACCAGTTTAATTGCTATTGGCTGGCTGACAGCCTTAGCGTATGTTGCACTTCGGTTTCAATCGGTTTATCAGGTGATTTTCCTCCTCACTTTACCGCTTTTCATAGGCGACTTGATGAAAATTAAACAGATTCAGGAGCCCCGCCAACTCGACCCTTTTCTGAAGATGTTATCGATTGCCACTTTGCTGTTTACGGTGTTGTTTGGGATAGGAATTATGATTGCAGGGTGAAAAAGAGAGTGAGGTAAAAGACTTAAAAAATTCTAACGAACTATCCAATTTTCAATGCTTATCTCCGACATACGATCCAAATGTTTTCCATTTTCAGTAACCATTATTAGCTTATTAGCAATAGCCGTAGCTCCTATTAGTAAGTCAAAATCATCCAGCATTTTACCTGATTTTTTTAGACGAGCTTTTTCTCTGGCATACACATCCAATGAATTAAAAATGGGAACAATGGTTATTTCCTTTGCAAAATCATCAACCATTTCCATATTCTCCTGAATTCGGTTACTACATTCTGCCCCAAACTTAAGTTCCGCTAAAGTTATTTCCGAAATAAAGCAATTTTGAAGGCTAACTTGTTTTATTTTCTCATTTAGCTCAAACTTCCCTTTTAGATAGAAGAACAAATATTGGTGTCTAATAAATATTTTTCCATTTTTAAAACGCTTCTAATGAGCGATTAAAATTACGGCTTTCCCTAATCTCCTTAATGATCTCTTCTGCACTTTTGTCAGATTTAAAAGCCCCAAAATATTTATCAACCACATTTTCTGTTTCTTCAACATCATTGGCTATTGAATTCGACAATCTGGCAATAATTCTTAGCTTGTTCTCTTTACTCAAACCGTTTAACAGCCCCAAGTAATTATCTATCAACAATGTACTTTCATTTGCTTTCATATACATCAATTTTACACAAATATACTTCTTTTTATTTTTATACTTTTAAAACCTCAAAAGTACATTCTTAAATGAAAGCCCATTTTAAAAAATATATCCTGAATTTTAAACAAGCTTCCGGCACATCGCGGGGAGTTTACACCACACGCGATGTTTGGTACATTTTCTTAACCGACGGAACAAATACCGGAATTGGTGAATGCGCTCCCCTGCCCGATCTGAGTATTGAAAGTCCGAAGAAAATGTGCGCCAAATTGCTTCAGGTTTGCGAACAAATTGACTATTTCATCCAGCTTCCCGAAGATTTACAAAGCTGGCCGTCCATTCGTTTTGGCCTCGAAACAGCTTTGTTGGATCTGCAAAACGGCAGCCAGCAAATTCTGTTTCCTTCAGCTTTTACGCGCGGCGAAAAGGGAATTCCGATCAATGGACTGATCTGGATGGGAACGCCCGAATTTATGAAACAGCAGATCCGCACCAAGCTGGATGCCGGTTTCCGCTGTATAAAAATGAAAATTGGAGCCATCGACTTTGAAACTGAATTTAGCTTGCTGAAGGAAATTCGCAAGGAGTTTTCGTCCGAAGAAATTACACTTCGGGTGGATGCCAACGGAGCATATTCCTACCAAACTGCGCTCGAAAACCTGAAACGCTTATCTGATTTGCAGATTCATTCCATTGAACAACCGATTGAAGCAGGACGATGGAACGAAATGGCTGAACTTTGCCGCCAATCTCCTGTCCCAATCGGGCTCGACGAAGAACTGATTGGAAGAAATGCAGGAAAAGAAATGCAGAAATTGCTCGAAACCATCCGACCAGCTTACCTCATTTTGAAACCCAGCTTGCATGGCGGTTTGGCTGGTTGCGAAAAATGGATAGAACTTGCCAATAAAAACAATGTTGGCTGGTGGATCACTTCGGCCCTTGAATCGAATATCGGCCTGAATGCCATTGCGCAATGGACTTTTCAGCAAAATATAAAAACGGAACAAGGACTGGGAACGGGGCAGCTTTTTACCAATAATTTTGATTCTCCACTAGAAATTTCAGGAGAGCAATTGTGGTTTCGTCCCGAAAAGAAATGGGAGTTTGCCGATTTGATGGCAGATGAAATGGTTGATAATGATTTTTAATGAAAAAGAAATTAGCATGATTTTAACAGACCATATAATTCTGAATGGTGTAAAACTTTCTCCTTCTGAAATTTCAAGACTGCACTTTGAAAAATCGGACGAACCTTCCGCTCCCGAATGGGAAAAAGAACTGTTTCAATTTCCGAACGAATGGTTTTCGGATTCGGATTTTGTGTCGGCACAAACTTCAGGAAGCACAGGCGAACCCAAGCAAATAGAACTGCCAAAATCGGTCATGATTAAAAGTGCCGAACGCACCATTGAATATTTCGAATTAAAAAAAGGTGACAGGCTTTTACTTAGTTTGCCATGTCAGTATATTGCCGGAAAAATGATGGTGGTTCGCGCTATCGTTGGGCAAATGAATTTGGTAACAGTTGACCCCTCCAGTGATTTTGAGATTTTGATGAACGAAACTTTTGATTTTGGGGCGATGGTTCCCAATCAGGCCTTTAAAATACTGGGAAACCCTTCAGGAAAGAAAAAACTCGAAAATATCCGAAATCTGCTGATTGGTGGCTCGTCCATTCCGGCAACATTGGAAACACAAATCAGTGGGTTGAAAAGCCGGGT
>JAUYEQ010000614.1 GCA_030691295.1 Bacteroidota bacterium | reverse complement strand
CCGGATTTGACGGCAACGGTTCTTTGACATTGTATCCTTTCAGCGGTTCAATCACCAGGGCAGGATCGTTCGCTTCGAGCAAGGTGTTGTAAAAGCCGGCAGCCTGCGTCATGTTTCGTGGCACACAGAGGTAAATTCCCCGCAATGAACCCAGAATAAGTTGCATGGGTGAACCGGCGTGCCAGATTCCCTGCAATTGATGTCCGCGGGTTCGGATAATCAACGGAGCAGCCTGTTTGCCAATCGAGCGGTATTGCATACATGCCAAATCATCGCTAAGGGTCGATTGCGCATAAATCAAATAATCGAGGTACTGAATTTCAGCAATCGGACGAAATCCTCTGAGCGCCAACCCGATTCCCTGTCCGATGATTGTAGTTTCCCTGATGCCGGTATCAAAAACCCGGTCGGCTCCGTATTTGGTCTGCATGCCTTTCATTCCCTGATTTACATCGCCCAGCATACCGGTGTCTTCGCCAAAAGTGACTAAGTTCGGGTGTTTTTCAAACAATGCATCGAAGTTCTGATTAAGGATTTGTGAACCATTGACCTGTTGTGGATTGTCAGAATACGTGACAGAAATGCTTTTTACCTGAAGTACAGAATCTTTTCCTTCCCTGTAAAGGTTCGTGTTATAAAACGTTCTGTTTTGTTCCTCGAATTGTTTGATCCATTCGTTGAGTTTTTCCCGTTCATCATTCAGGCCATTTATCCCATGCAATTCAAAATGCATCCGTTTGGCAAAACTGTAAAAAGAACGCCTTGTCGGGAATACCTTTCCTTTCAGGGCTTCAAGTTCTTCAGTATGATTTATCTTTTGGAGCGATTTCAGTTTAATCTGATCGGTAATCCGAGTAAGTGCCTTTGTTTCAACCGAAAAACTACTCACATAATGTTTCCAGGCCTTGTTGCGCGCAGCCTGTGCCGTCTTTGCTGCCCTGTTTTCAATTTCTGAAAGCGTGTCGGGATCAGCTTTCCCGGTTTCGAGCAACCATTTCCGGAATTGAACAAGACAATCAAACTCGTTTTCCCATGCAAGCCGTTCTTTGGTTTTATAATGCTCGTGCGAACCGGAAGTTGAATGGCCAAGGGGTTGTGTTAATTCCTGAATGTGAAACAAAACCGGGTTTTGTGTTTTCCGGCAATGTTCAATTCCTTCTGAAAAGGTTTTCACCAAGCTGGGATAGTCCCATCCTTTACAAGTGAAAATCGAGATTCCGTTGTTGTTATCATCGTTTTCAAAACCTTTCAATGCTTCTGAAATGCTCGATTTAGTTGTTTGAAGCTCAATTGGAACACTAATTCCGAATCCATCGTCATATACAGTTACAGCCAACGGAACCTGCATGACTCCGGCGGCATTGATTGTTTCGAAAAACATTCCTTCCGAAGTACTTGCATCGCCAATAGAACCAAAAGCCACTTCATTTCCGTCAACATTGTTATGGAGGTGTTTTTTCAATTCCTGATTTTGCCTGACCATTTTTGAAGCCTGTGCAAGACCCAGCAACCGCGGCATTTGACCCGCAGTTGGCGAAAGATCGGCAGCAGAATTGAACTGTTCCATCAGGTTTTGAATTTTTCCTTCAGGATTAATATTTGCTGTGCTGAAATGATTGTTGAAATTTCGTCCTCCTGTTGAAGGGTTGAAATCCACATCGGTATCACCGTACATCATGGAAAAAAACTCTTCCGTTTTCAGTAAATCCAATGCCAGCATAAATGTTTGGTCACGATAGTAGCCCGAGCGCCAGTCGCCTTTCCGGAATGTTTTGGCCAATGCAATTTGTGCCAATTCCTTGCCATCCCCAAAAACTCCAAAATGCGCCCGTCCGTTGTGAACTTCTTTTCGTCCCAGCAAACTTAACTGCCGGCTTAAATAGACGAGGTAATAATCTTGTAATACGGTCGCTATCAGCTCCGCTTTTGTTTCCACAAGTTCTGCTTTGTCACGATACATTCGTTGCAATAAATATTAAAATTTGTATAAGTGTTTATCCGCCAAATTCGTTTGAAACACTTCAATTCGAAACATCAATGCTAATGAAACTGTTTCCATCAATTTTTGTTCAACCCACGCGTACCCTAGGAAAACTGATGAAGCATTATTTACCTGAAAGCAAACCAACTGACCAAAGGAAAATTAAAAATTAATGGAATTAATTAAAATTTAATGGCGTAAATATACGTCATATTAATATTTGACGTATATTTACGCCATATTTAAAACTCAAAATCATGGTAGTATCAAAAACAGAGCTTTTCGACGAAGCACTTCAGAAAAAAGCGAATTTATTTAAGGCCCTCGCCCACCCGGCCCGTTTGCAAATTCTTCAATTTTTGTCCGAAACCAAAACCTGCATTTCGGGCGATATTTCGGAAGAACTGCCTTTGAGCCGCACCACCGTAAACCAACATCTAAAAGAACTAAAAGATGCCGGATTGATTTGCGGTCATTTCGAGGGAGTAAAAATGAACTATTGCCTTGATTACCAAAAAGTGGATGAAATGAAAACGCTGTTGGGCAGTTTCCTGAATGAATTTCAAATACCTGATGATTTTTGCTGCAAATGATCCAAGAATTTGAAAATGTGTTGATTTGAAAATTTGAAAATAATATCACTATGAGAAATGATAAGGATAATTTGATTGTAAAACTCACACTTGAGTTTGCATTGGAAATTGTTGAATATTCGGAATTGTTGGAGGAACAGCGAAAATATGTCATTGCCAGACAATTGCTGAAATCGGGAACATCAATTGGTGCAAATGTTCGTGAGGCACAAAATGCTGAAAGTAAAGCCGATTTTATTCACAAACTGAAAATAGCGGCAAAGGAAGCTGATGAGACCGAATATTGGTTAATACTTTGTGAATTATCAAAAACATATCCAAAAAACGGACATCTAAAAGAAAAACTTCAGGCAATTATCAATATTCTTTCAAAAATCATCAGCACATCCAAATCCCATTAACTCATTTTCAAATCTTCAAATTGTC
>JAUYEQ010000613.1 GCA_030691295.1 Bacteroidota bacterium | reverse complement strand
GAATGTGTAAGCAGATCGGTTCGCATAAAATTAAGGAAGTAGAAACAGATAAACGATGATTATCAGGCAGAAAAAAGCTGAAGGCAAGTGTTATGCGACATATAAATTGTGTTGAATAAATCAACAGCCGGCGATGTAAATATATAAATCTGAATAAGAAACAGAAAAACCTATTTCTTCAAAATATCCAATAATAAATCAAAGGCTGGTTCGGCCATTCCGCCGTGGTCGAAACCATCCAATTCGTACAATGTGGTTTTTTTGTGGCCTGAAATCTTCATCATGCGCCACATGTATGCATTTTCTTCGTAGCGGCCCAGCATTTCCAATTCGCGGTCGCCGGTAATTAAGTACAAGGGCGGTGCATCTGCGCGAACATGAAAAAGCGGTGCGAACTCCTCAATCATGGGTTGTTTCTCCGGAATCCCACGCTCGTTACGAATTTCAAAATGGGTAATCATCTGTCCGCTGAACGGCACCAGTTTATGAATCGAGTTGGCATCAATTCCGTAAGCTGCCAGATACTGTTTGTCGAGCCCGATCATGCTGGCCAGGTAACCACCAGCCGAATGACCCGAAACCACAATTCTCTTCGGATCGCCACCGTATTTGCTGATATTTTTAAATGTCCAGGCAACAGCCGCAGCGGCATCGTCAATAAAAGCGGGGCTTTTCACTTTTGGACTTAACCGGTAATTCACTGTAACAATGGCCACCTTATTATTCTTCAGGCGCTCCGGAATGTGTTTTTCGCCGCCGGTTAAACCACCGCCATGAAACCAAACAACGGTAGTAAAACTGTCCACATTTTCAGGAAAGTAAATATCCAGTTTGCAACGTTCCTTCATGTAATTATCGGGGCTTTCTCCTGAACGATAGGAAATATTGTTTTCGGTTTTGTAAGTGACTGTTTGGGCTTGTATGGTAATTACAAAGCCGATGAAAAATATGGTGAGTTGAAAAATCCGTGTCATTTGCTTTCATTTTTCGTTTGGCTAAAGATAGAAGATTTTGCATGGAACTCAATGAAAACAAGTGATCCGATCGTTCTAAAAAAGATCAGATCCCTGCAATGCTAATGTTTAGTAAGCAAGTGACCTCAGAGTCACCCGCTCACTTTGCTATAACTATGCGCTTTTAGCCTCCGAAGCGCAACCTTCCTTGTATTCTGAAATAATGTTTTTAACCATTTGTGGCGAAACCCGACCATATACTTTATCGCCGACCATCACCACGGGTGCCAGTCCACAGGCTCCAACACAGCGAAGACAGTTGAGCGAAAATTTATTATCCGGGGTAGATTGTCCGACTTCGATGCTTAACTGTCGTTTAAATTCGGCAAGAACTTGTTCCGAACCCCGCACGTAACAAGCCGTTCCCATACAAATTGAAATCGGGTGTTCGCCCATCGGAATCATGGTAAAAAATGAATAGAAAGTAACCACTCCATAAACTTTGGCTACCGAGATATTCAGTTCTTTGGCAATCACTTCCTGCACCTCGGCTGGTAAATAGCCAAGTTTACCCTGAGTTTGGTGCAAAACATTGATCAGTTCACTTCCCTCATTCCTGAAATCGGAACAGACTTGCTGAATGATTCCGATTGTTTTTTCTGAAAGTTTTATTCCTGGCACATCGATAAAGTTGATTCGTTAATTTAAAAGTCATTCATTGTCATATAGTAGTCATTAAATGGTCATTGGTGGTCATTGGAGTTACCGGAATTTCCGATGGAATTGATGTAATTGTTTAGTTTAACTCCCAGAGAATTATATCGGTTAATCAGGTCTGCAAATTTTTCTTCACTGATCAATTTTCTGTTGCCTGATTTTGTAAGCCAGGTTTTGGTTTCAGAAAGTGAACCTCTTGAAAAGTATAAGAAATTTTTGTGATCCTTAAAATGAAACCTTCCATAACCCTCACTAATATTGGCCGAAACTGAATCTGCAGCATTTACCAACTGAGTTCCTGTAGAAAATTTATGGAAATTATCCCATTCCATAACCAAATCATGAACCTCATCAGCAAGTTTCATTGAGATCTGATAAACCTGTAAATCTTCCAATTTCATCTCTTTTTTTTACTATGAATGACAGATAATGACCTATTGACAATCAATGACGTTTTTCAATGACAACAAATGACGCAAAGCAAATGACCACCAATGCCCCTTCCCTAGCTCCGATCAAAATACTTGGTATGCAGCAGATGATGCGCTTTTTCGCTCATTGGTGCACCCAAAAATTCTTCGTACAGTTTGGTGATGTATGGATTTTCGTGCGATTTCCGGAGTGTTTTGTTTCGATCTTCAGAATAAATGGCGCGCTGCCGTTTTTTCAGAATCTCCGCGTTGCCGTGATGGTACGGCTGACCGCCGCCACCAATACAACCGCCAGGGCACGACATGATTTCGATGGCATGGAACTCACTGTGTCCAGCCTGAATATCCTCGAGCAACTTACGTGCACTTCCCAAACCATGCGCAATTCCGATATGTATCGGCGTTCCGTTAAAGTCGATGGTTGCCTTCCGTAATCCGTCCATTCCGCGTAATTCCTCGAAATCGACACGTGGCAATGGTTTTCCGGTAAAGATTTCGTAGGCTGTACGCACTGCGGCTTCTATTACCCCGCCGGTTGTGCCGAAAATTACAGCAGCTCCGGTCGATTCGCCCAATGGTGAATCAAATTCTTCATTCGGAAGTGATTTGAATTCGATGTTTCCAAGGTTGATCAAATGAGCCAATTCCCTTGTTGTCAGCGCATAATCCACATCAGGATTGCCATTCACAGCAAATTCAGGACGGCTGCTTTCATATTTTTTTGCCAGACAAGGCATAATGGAAACCACCACCAGATTTTCGCGCTTCACCTTAATTTTATCTGCAAAATAAGTTTTTGCAATCGAGCCAAACATTTGCTGCGGCGATCGCGCTGTTGAAGGAATATCTTTCAATTCAGGAAAAGAATGTTCGAAAAACTTCACCCAGGCCGGACAACAGGATGTCAGGATCGGAAGTTTCACATTTTGATCGCCTGCCATATAAGCTGATAAACGGTTCAGCAACTCGGTTCCTTCTTCCAGAATGGTGAGGTCGGCGGCAAAATCGGTGTCGAAAACGTAGTCGAACCCGAGACGACGGAGTGCAGCCACCATTTTTCCGGTTACCAAAGTTCCGGCAGGCATTCCAAACTCTTCGCCCAAAGCTGCACGAACAGCAGGAGCGGTTTGTACGATGACCGTTTTCGTCGGATCGGCAAGTGCACGAATCACAGCACCAGTCTGGTCAACTTCGGTAAGTGCGCCGGTAGGGCAAACAGCAACACACTGACCGCAGTAAGTACAAACAGAGTGGTCGAGGTTCATCTCGAAAGCCGGCGCCACAACAGCATTGAAACCGCGGTTTATGGCAGAAAGAACACCGACCGTTTGCACGTCGTTGCACATGGTTTCGCAGCGGCGGCACATGATGCATTTATTAATATCGCGGATAATTGCCGGAGAAGTATCTTCGCGGTACATCGATTTTTCGCCCTCGTAATGAATCTGCCGGATTCCGAGGTGATGGGCCATGTCCTGCAATTCGCAATTACCCGATTTGGCGCAAATCAGACAATCAGCCGGATGATCCGACAAAATCAGCTCAACCACGGTACGACGGGCATTTACCACGCGGATCGTATGGGTACTGATTTCCATTCCCTCGGTGGCTTCGGTACAGCAGGCAGGCGCCAGATTGCGGCGGCCTTTCACTTCAACCACACAAACACGGCAACCTCCGGGTTTATTCTCGATGTTCATGTCATCCAGCTTCATGTAACAAAGCGTTGGAATGTCGATCCCGATACTTGAAGCCGCTTTCAGCACGGTGGTTCCTTTGCGGACTACTACCGGTTTATGATCTATTGTAAGGTTTATCATTTCCATAGAAAGTACTTTTAGCCGATTAAAACTGCATCAAACTTACATTTCGCAACACACATACCACATTTTATACACAACGACTGGTCGATGTAATGGGGGGCACGTTTTTCTCCTGAAATGGCGCCTACCGGACAGTTCCTGAAACAAAGCGTACAGCCGGTACACTTGTCAGCATCAATCGAATAGTGCATCAATGCTTTACACTGACCAGCCGGACAGGAAGCCGTTGTTACATGCGCCAGGTATTCGTCGTAGAAATGGTCGAGCGTTGAAAGAACCGGATTGGGGGATGTTTGTCCCAGGCCGCAAAGCGATGTATCTTTAATTACATTGCTCAGCAACCTCAGCCGGTCAAGATCTTCCACTTTGCCGTTGCCATCGGTTATTTTTTCCAGAATTTCGTGCAGCCGTTTGTTGCCAATACGGCAGGGAGTGCATTTTCCACACGATTCGTCGAGCGTAAATTCGAGGTAAAATTTGGCAATCGCCACCATGCAATCGGTATCATCAAGCACAATCATTCCACCTGAACCCATCATTGAACCGGCTGCCACCAGATTATCGTAGTCAATCGGCGTATCAAGGAACGATTTGGTCAAACAACCTCCGGATGGCCCGCCCGTTTGAACCGCTTTAAATTCGCGTCCATCCTTTATTCCGCCACCAATATCGTATATAATTTCACGAAGGGTAATTCCCATCGGAACTTCAATCAAGCCCACATTGTTGATCTTTCCGGCGAGAGCGAATACTTTGGTGCCTTTCGAATTGGCTGTCCCGATGGAAGCGAACCATTCGGGCCCTTTGTTGATAATGACCGGAATATTGGCAAAAGTTTCCACGTTGTTCACATTGGTTGGTTTGCCATTGTATCCTTTTTCCGCCGGAAATGGTGGTTTCACGGTCGGTTCACCACGCTTGCCTTCCATCGAATGAATCAGCGCCGTTTCTTCGCCGCACACAAAAGCTTCTGCCCCGTATCGAATTTCAACATCGAAATTAAATCCGGTTCCCAAAATGTCGTCACCAAGCAAACCATATTCTCGTGCCTGATTGATCGCAATTTTCAGGCGTTCGATGGCCAATGGATATTCAGCACGAATATAGACCAGCCCTTTGTCGGCGCCAATGCAATATCCGCAAATAGCCATTGCTTCGAGTACCGAATGTGGGTCGCCTTCCAGAATGGAGCGATCCATAAATGCACCGGGATCGCCCTCGTCGGCATTGCAAACCACGTATTTCTGATCGCTCACTGATTTGCGGGTCAATTGCCATTTCAGCCCCGTTGGAAAACCGCCGCCTCCACGACCACGCAAACCGGAATCTTTGATCATGTCAATCACCTCATCCTGCGTTTTTTCTGAAAGGCAGGTTCCGAGAGCAGCATAACCGTCGCGACCAATGTACTCTTCAATGTTTTCAGGATTAATAAAGCCACAGTTACGCAGCGCAATCCGAATCTGTTTTTTGTAAAAATCCATTCCTTTCGAATCACCTACCAACTCATGCGTTTCGGGATCGCGGTACAGCAACCGTTCCACCTTCCGGCCCTTGATAATGTGTTCATTAACAATTTCGGTCACATCTTCAGGAGTAACCTGGGTGTAGAAAGTGTTATCGGGTAAAATTTTCACGATGGGCCCTTTTTCGCAGAATCCAAAGCATCCGGTCAGGAC
>JAUYEQ010000609.1 GCA_030691295.1 Bacteroidota bacterium | reverse complement strand
TACACAAATCCGAACTCGAAAAATGCCAATTCATTGAACAGCAAGAATTCCATTCGGATTAACTGCAAGTTGGGTTAAATATTTTGTGGGGTTTAGACCTTTTGATTAACGATTAATGATGTGGAACTACTTCACCAATCGTTAATCGTTATTCACCAATCGTTAATCACGTTCCTACAAAAACTTTTCCCTGTTCTGTAAATTAAACAATCCGTAGAGGATAAAAAGGAGTGAACCAACTGCCTGAAAAATACGGTTTTTCATGGCTATTTCCTGCCAAACCATTTCGTTGAGGCGGTTTGGGATTTCAAACGGGTTCAGGAAAATATTCCACATGGTACGCTCAAACATTCCGGATAAAATCAGCAGACCGACACCGATAATCACCATCACCACTGCTGTGCCGTTTCCGTTTTTTATGATGGTCGAAAACATAAATGCCATCGAACCAAGAAAATATATCGGAAACATTACCTGCGCCGCAAGTTCAAAAATACTCACCGGTGTAAGAAGGTAATAACTCATTACGGTGAGACCCAGCATCATAAGGAAAACAAGCACAAAAACCAATAACAGCCGCACCAGCCATACTTTGTAGCGGTAATCAGGAATACCAAAGAGTATTTCCAGAATTCCGGCATCGAGGTCGTTTTGGATCCCAAAGGTCATCGGGTAAAAAATGAGCAGCAGTCCTGGGGTAATCTGCAAGCCGTAAATAAAAGCTTCGTCAATAGTGTCATTATCGTAAATGTTGGTAATGGCAATAAAAAAGTAGAAAGCCATTGCTGCCAGCACAAACCAGACGAACCGGCTGCCGAAAATCACCTTCATATTGTATTTGATCATTTTTCGGAACAATGTCCAGAAATTGACGACCGAGATTGTTGATTCCATTGCTATTTTATTTTATTGATTTTAGATTAACGATTAACGATCAATGATTAACGATTGAAGATTAATGATTGACTTTGGGAGGGAGAGCTCCTTGTTTGCGCTTGCTTGTTTCAATGCTTTTCACAAAAATTGAAATTAATTCATTACTCTCCGTTTTCAAGTAATGTAAGAATTGCTGATCACCATATAAGCAAGCTCCATCAATAATCCGAAGGTTGATAAACGTTTCCCTAACCTCCTTAAGACATATACCGAGTTTATGGACAAAGTCTTTTGGTGATTCAGCGCTTTGTGCCTCACCATAGTTCAACGCGATAGAAGAACTTGACCTGACAATTTGCCCAGAAAGATTATTCCCGGCAATGCTTGGTTTAATTCCATCTGACAATCGAATAATACTAGCTGCAAAATTAATAAGCCTATCTTCTAATTCACGTGGTGTCATATTCTACTTCGTTAATCGTTAATCACAAATCGTTAATCGTTAATCATTTCAGGTCTTTTATCAAACACAAATAGGCATCCTCCAAAACAGGATTGGCCGGAACTGCATCTTCGGCAGGTTTTTCCTTCGAGAGGAAACGCACCCTGATCTGGTCGCCCTGCCGCATGTGGTGAGTAACGAGTTGTTTGTTTTCCATTTTATCAAATTCATCAACCGACAGATCGAATTGCCAAACCATGTCTTTGGCCAGGTGCACCATTTCCGAAGGTTTTCCGAAGTATTTAACCTGTCCGCGGTTGATCACAGCCACCTGGTTGCACGAGCTTGAAATATCCTCGATGATGTGTGTCGAGAAAATTACGATGCGTTCGCGGCTCAACTGAACCAGCAGGTTGCGGAAACGGATGCGTTCGCGCGGATCAAGCCCGGCAGTTGGTTCGTCAACCACCAGTATTTTAGGCAAGTGCAGCAATATTTGGGCGATACCAATCCGCTGTTTCATCCCTCCGGAGAAAGAACCGATTTTATCATCCTTTTTCTCCCATAAATGAACGGCCTTCAATACATACTCAATTCGTTCTTCGCGTTCTTTCTTATCGGTCAGCCCTTTCAGAATGGCCTGATAATCGAGAAAATCGACTGCTGACATGTTTTCGTAGGTTCCGAATTCCTGAGGCAGATATCCGATCAGTCCCTGCAACTCTTCCCGTTTTTCCTGGGTGTCGATGCCGTTGATCCAGATTTTTCCGTAGCTCTGTTCATAAATTCCGCAGATAACGCGCATCATAGTTGATTTACCCGCACCGTTTGGCCCCAGCAAACCAAACATTCCGGTGCCAATTTCGAGCGAAACGCCGTTCAGCGCCTTGAAAGGCTGGTGCTGTTTGCCAAGCACCGGCATTTGTTTTACCAGTCGCAATACGCTGCGGCGTAAGGTTCCGAAGCGACCTGTGATACGGTCGATGTTGATCTTTTCCTGATACAATTTTTTCGCTGTAACCGAAATAATCAGCGCCAAATACCACAATACTCCAAAAGTCACAACCAGTCCGATGGTTTTGGTTATTTTCCAGACAAAGAACAATTCGATGGCCGGCAAAATCCAGAACAGAAAGACTTGTACCCATTTATAGATTTTTGCCGGAAATTTTTTGCCTGTTTTTTCAGCCCTGAAATTCAGGAAAAAGCCAAACGGCTTCCACATACTAAGTGCGAAACTGACAATTACAACTGAAAGTATCAACGACCAGAAGGCGGCGTCAAGATAAATGAAACTGAAGTAAACAAGGAATGCCAGCAGCGGCAACTGCCAGATCAGGTAATCGAACTCGCGCAGGGTGTGGTATTCTTTTTCGAGACCGGCACGGCGGCGTATTTTTTTACCTGATTCGCGTGAGAATCGACTTTCGCGGTCGTATATTTTTACCAGGTTTTGAATTTTGATGTTTAATTTATCCTCATCGTTTATCAGCTTTGTTCCGGCTTTTCGCAGGCTGTTGAGCACAAACCAGGTAGATCCGGGAACCAGGATTACAACCAGTACCAAATCAATTGCCTGCCACAATCCGGACTCAACATTCAGGAAAATTAACACAACCAAACCGGTACTTACTAAAAGTTGGATGATTCGGGTGCGCAGGCTCAATTCCTTAAACCATTCGATGGCATTTTCGAGACCGGAATAGAAAGTCGGAATAAATATCAGTGTAAGCACGGTACTGAGCGCCAATCCGCCAATTACTACGATGGCGAACGGTGCACCGATGGCGCTCACATATTCGGCATCGCCCATGGCCAGCGGCAACATTCCCACAATGGTGGTGATGGTTGTAATCAAAATCGGGCGCACACGCGACAATCCGGCGGTCATCAAAGCACGCGAACGACGATAACCGCGCTTTCGCAGGATGTTGGTATAGTCGATCAGGATAATTCCGTTGTTGACAACTACCCCGAGCAAAATCAGGAAGCCCGTAAGTGTATTGGCATTGAGGAGGCTGTTGTTGGTAACGATTAATGCGATTAACGAACCAATAGCGGCCAGCGGAATTGAAAAAAGTATCACGAAAGGCAACGACAACGATTCGAAAACTGACGCCATGATCATAAATATCAGAAGAATCGAAGCGCCAATCATTAGATAAAACTCCGAATAATCGGTTTCGTCATGTATCACCTCGACAGCAACACCCGAAGGCAAATTGTAATTGGCAACCAGGTCATCAATTTCGTACCTGTAGGCAGCTAAAAGTTCTTTTGAGCTGCTGGCCTCACTAACAAACCGGTAGTTTACCTCAATTTGTTTTTCCTGATTTACCCGGTTGATGCCGGCAAGTCCGCTGGCATAAACAATGGTGGTAAAATCCTGAAGGTCATGAATCCCACCGCTTGCATCGTTCACCTGCAACATTTTCAGTTCCTCCATGTTGCGGTCGGTTTGTTCTTCTTCTCCTTCAATCAGGTCCTTTTGGGTGATGATTATTTCATATTCGTCAACACCTTGTTTATACTGAATATTGGTTGATATTTCCCTTGAAAACGAGTTAATTTCAGACAAAACATTGTTGAGAGTGATGTTGTATTCGGTCATTAGCAACGGGTTGAAGTACATGTGTACCTCCGGGCGGTTGTCTGAAATGTTCAGGTTCACCCTGTTCACAGATTCAAGCTGATCGATAAAATATTTCAGGTCTTCGCCAACCGCCTGCAACTGTTTAAAATCCTGTCCTTTGAGTACAATTTTTTCTTCATCGGTACCAATGCCCATCATTTTTTGGAAAGCGCCTCCCATGTTGCGGCTACCTCCCTGGAAATTGCCGCTACTTTGTGATTGCTCGAATGAAATCGACGAAGCTTTGATATCCTTGGTTCGGTCGTTGATATTGTTTTTGATTTCGGCAAACGTACGGTCGCCAATTTTTTCAAAATCCTCCTTCAGCTTAATGGTAACAATGGCTTCTTCTTCTTCAATTTTACTGATAACATCTTCCTTTTCGGCCAGATCTTCCAGTTTCGTTTCTATTTCCTGAACAGTTTTATCGGTCGTTTCGAGCGATGAACCTGAAGGCATCGTCACATACAAACGAATTTCATTGTTTTCTACTTCCTGAAGCGAGCTGACACTAACGGCTAGGCTAATAAAAACGGCCAGGAAGAAAATTACGAGTCCGCCGATGATGGTGGCTGCCGGATTTCGCATACAGGTTTTCAGAATAACCAGATAAACCTGAATCATCCGGGAATTGGTGGTCACTTTCTCGTAGAAAACATTTTTGGCAACGCGCCGCCTCATCAGTGCATACGAAGCCATTGGAACCAGCAGTAAAGCCACTGCCAGCGAAACAACGAGTGTCGAAATAATTGAAACCCCTACGTTCAATCCCAGCATCTCGACCATAAAATTGGTGGAAAACAGGAAAGGAAGAAATACAACTATTGTCGTTAGGGTAGCTGCCAGAATGGAACGCCATACTTCGGTAGTGCCCTGGACTACTGCCTGAAATGGAGGCACACCTTTTCCTGCAAGCCGGTAAATATTCTCGAGCACCACCACACTGTTATCGAGAAGCATCCCGATGGCCAGCGCCATTCCTACCAATGTCAGACTGTTGATGGTGACGCCAAAAGCATAAAACAGGTTGAAGGATGTAAAAATAGAAATTGGAATGGCCAGTGCGATAAACGAAACAATGCGGAAATTTTTCAGGAAAATCCAGAGTACAAAAATGGCCATGATACCCCCGACCAATGCAAGGTTCATGATCTGGCTGATGTTTTCTTCCATCTGGTCGGCCGAATTGCTGATTTCAACAATCTCAATTTCCTTAATGGCCATTTTCTCGTTCAGCTCTGCGACAATTTTACGGGTCGACTCCGAAAGTTCGATCATGTTTGCCTGCGAATCGTTGACCAGCAGAATCGTTACCGCGTCTTTTCCGTTTACGCGGCTGTACGAAGTTTCTTCCTTCACTCCGAAGCGAACCTCGGCAACGTCTTTCAGCAGGATCGGACCGGGAGCAACCACCAGATTTTCCAGATCTTCTACCTGTTTGTATTCGGCAGTTACATGTACAAAATACTGGACGGTTTTTTCTTTTAAATTGCCAACGTAAGTGCGCGAACTGGAGTTTTGCGAAAGTACCGACCGTATATTTCCGGTGGTAATTTTGTAAGCTTCGCAGGCTTTGGTATCCAGAATTACTTCTATTGATTTTTGTTTTCCGCCATACACGTTCACTGCCGCAATTCCGTCGATGTTTTCCAGATCGGGTTTAATATCCTGGTCAACAATGGTTCGTACGCGATCTATTCCGCCTTCTCCCCGTGCCTGCAATTCCATAAACTGGCTGTTCATTTGTTGCAGGTCAACTTTGGCAACAGCTACCCTAACATTTTCGGGCATTGCCGATTGCATTTCGTTTATCTTTTCCTGAAGTTTCAGGTAAGCATATTTGAAATTGACATTTTTCGTGTAATACACCACGATGGTACTTTGCCGCGAATTAACGTTCGACTCAATTGATTCGATGCCTTCGAGCGTACCGATGGCTCCTTCAAGCGGAATAACCACATGATTTTCCATGTATTCGGGAGCCAGTTCGGTGCCCGAGCTTGCCTGAACAAAAAGGAAAGGAAGTTCGGCGTTGGGCAACAATTCAACCGGCAATTGTTTGTATGAGAAATAACCCAAAAAGGTCAGTCCCAGAAACAACATGCTAATCAGTACTTTTCGATGGATGATGAATTTCATTTAAGCCCCCTTTCCGTTCCCCCGCAGGGGGAAAACCTTAGACTGCATTTCATAGAATTTCTGCGATATTCATATCGATGTATTTTATTCAAACACTTTTTCATTTGCCTTTCTCCTATTGATCATTGTCTAACTCTACTTCACCTAATGAACTGAAAACTTCTGCTGTTCCAGATCTTAAAACAATTGTGAACATGCTCTATAAAATTGCCGAGTGCTCAGGGTTTGGGTGGGGCACCTTTTTAAGCCCCCTCTTGTGGAGGGGGTTGGGGGGAGGCTTTGTCTTTCAACCCATCAAAAACCTCGAATACACATGGGATTACAAGTAACGACATGATGGTTGATGTTATTAATCCGCCAATAACGGCCAAGGCCATTGGGGCACGTAACGATGAACTTTCGCCAAAACCGAATGTCAGTGGTAACAAGGCTAAAATGGTTGTTGCCGTGGTCATCAAAATCGGGCGGATTCGTTGTTGTCCGGCCTGTTGAATGGCTTCGATACGAGAAACGCCATCCTTTTGAAGTTGCAGGATTCGGTCAACCAGTAAAATTGAGTTGTTGACCGCGATCCCCACCAGCATGATAATCCCGATAATCGCCATGATATTAAGGGTCATTCCCATGATAAAAAAGATCAGGATTGAACCGACTACTGCCACCGGAATGGTGAGCAGAATTGTAAACGGATGCAGCAACGACTCAAACTGCGAAGCCAATACCATGAAAACGAGCACAATCGACAGCATCATTGCAAAACTGAGCGCGTCCATCGACTCCTGCCTTTTTTCTTCTTCTCCGGTAATCATTATCTTATACTCGGTTGGGAGCGGAATGCCTGAAATTGCCTGGTTAACCTTGGCAACCATCTTATCGAGGGCAATATCTTTGTCCATGTAACCGGTAATTTTACCAATACGGGTTTGGTTTCTGCGGAATATTTCCTTTGGCGACTGGCCTTCACGAATTTCGGCAATTTCATTGATGCGGATTACCTGTGTCCCGTTTTTGATGGTCAAATCAGACAAATCTGCCAGTCCTTTATCGGGCAGCCGAAGGGTGATGTCCTGCATTTCGCCGCCTTTCTCCATTGTTCCTGCAAGTTTGCCAGTCAACTGGTTCTGAATCTGTGTCACCACATTGGCAACACTCATGTTGAAAATCCCGGCACGCATGCGGTCAACCATTATTTCCACTTCAGGAGAACCACCTTCCATTGATGCTTCAATGTTGTACAGTTCAGGAATTTGCTGAACTGCTGTTTTTACCTGATTCGACAAATCTTCAAGAACATCAAGGTCGTCGCCATGAATTTCAATGACCAGAGGCGCTTCATCGGTTCCCAAAAGTCCGCCCAAAGCAGTTTGGTCCTGAACGAATTTGATCTCGATGTCGGGCAATTCGCCCAAAGCCTGTGAGATGGATTGAATGGCAAAAGTTGAACTGTATTCGCTATCTGGTTTCAGTAATATTTTGATGTTTGCAGTATTTTCACCCTGAAAAAGTGCATCCTGACTGTTGAGCATTCCAGTTGACGGGCCGATTTGGCTGTACAGGGTTTCCAGATGCCCACCCAACACTTCACGCACAACGCCTTCAAGGTTTTCGACAGCAGCTGATGTTCTTTGGAGCCGGGTTCCTTCCTGCATTTTCAGGTCGAGACTAAATTGGCGGGTTTCCGATTTTGGCATAAATTCGGTTCCGATAAACGGAAGAATCAACACTGAAAGGCCAAGCAACACGATGGTTGCAATGATAACGGCCCACTTGAACCGGATTATATTTCCGAGGAATTTTCCGTACCCTCTGATTTCAAGCGATTTTTGAACTGCGGGTTTTGCACTGTTTTTATAGAAAAAGTTGAACAGCATTGGAATGAACAATATAGCAACCACGAGCGACGAAAGCAGCGAGAAGGTGATGGTCCAGGCCTGGTCGCGGAAGAGTTCGCCTGATGCGCCATGAAGGTAAACGATGGGTAGGAATACAACTATGGTGGTTAGGGTGGACGATGTGATTGCCCCGCTTACCTGCGAAGCTCCCTGAATGGCAGCTTCTTTTACGGAAAGTCCGTTTTCGCGCAGACGGGAAATATTTTCAAGTACCACGATGGCATTGTCAACCAACATTCCGGCGCCCAGCGCGAGTCCACCCAAAGTCATAATATTCAGGCTGAGCCCGTTAAAATACATCAGGTTGAAAGTGGCAATGATAGAAATCGGCATTGCCACACTTACAATCATGGTGGTTCCGATGCGGCGTAGGAATACGTAAAGGACGATTATTGCCAGCAGGATGCCCATCAATGCGGTATTCTGCACCTCTTTAATGGCATTGCTGATAAATGTTCCCTGGTTAGTAATTACTGTCAGATGGTAGCCGGGCAAAGCTTTCTCCATATCGCCGAGTGTTTTCGAAACATCCTTTACAGCCTGTACCGTGTTGGAGCGCGTTTCTTTGTAAATCGACAAACCCAGGCAGCGTATTCCATTCATCCTGACAATGTTTTCAGGCTCTTTGTTTGAAAAACTGACCTTTGCCACTTCGCGCAGATAAACCGGCGCTTTGGCTGCAAGTTCATCGCCGGTTATTATGGATTTGTAACCCACGATTGTATTTTCGAAATCGCTCAGGTCGGTCAGCAAACTAACGCCTTTCACTACATATTTCAAGCCCATTTCAGTGATTGATCCGCCCGAAATGCTTTGGTTAAAGTTCTGTATGCGGGAACTCAGTTCGTCAAGTGTAAGCCCGAATGCATCGAGCAGGTATTCATTGGTTTCTATCAGAACTTCATTTTCTTCCGAGCCCGAAACTTCCACATCGGCAACTCCTTCGAGCCTTACCAGCTCGTTCCTGATATAGTTTTCGGCCACTTTCCGGAGTTCGTTCATATCAGTAATGCTTTCGTGCGAAAGGCCGACAACCATTACAGGGGTAGTATTCGGATCGTGTTGGGTGATGTTGATTTCGTCAATTGCCTGATTTTGTGCAAAAGAACTGGCGGCTTTCTGAAGGTCGAGAAAAGCTTCGTCCATGTCCTTGGTCCAGGCATATTCAACTGTGATTTGGGCGGTTCCGACTTTCGAAACCGACGAAACCTGCACCACATCAGATTGGCGAATGGCCAATGCTTCAAGGTTTTCCACGAATTGTTTTTCCATTTCTTCAGGTGGCCGTTCACCCGATTTGAGCTCGATAAACAAACGCGGGTTGTTTATCTCCGGAAACAGGTCGATGCCCAGCTTATCGAAGGAAATGTATCCCAGCAGAACCACGGCCAGCACCATCATCAGAATGGTTACCGGAAAGTTGACAGCAAATTGTGTTAATTTCTTCATTCGGTTAATTTCTTAAGTTTCAAGTTTCAAGTTCCAGGTGCGCGCTGATCAACGTTTTCTCGTTTTCTCCACGCTCCATGCTCCATGCCCCACGCTACTTGACTATCTTGACCTTTGATCTATTCTTCAATGTTTCAAAACCTTTAACTACCAGACGGTCGTTCATTTTTAGTCCTGAAGTGATTTCTGCTTCGTTCTGGTTTTCGTAGCCAAGGGTGATACGTTTTTCGACGGCAGTTCCACTTTC
>JAUYEQ010000595.1 GCA_030691295.1 Bacteroidota bacterium | reverse complement strand
ATCCTGCATAGCAGCGCACACGCGTCATCGAACCACTTTTGGCGCGAAGGCATTCGTTTGGAAAGTTCTCATTTTTAAAAACCGTTAAAGTACCTTTTCCAACCGTTGCCAGCGATTCGTAAAAGTCGGCAGAATACTTACTTTTCGTTTTCATGTAATTCAAAATGAAACCCATCTGGCTGGCAGTAATTGCATTAAATCGCGACAAGCCACTTCCGTCGTTCATAAAAAAGCCAGTCATGTCAAGCCCTTTTTCTTTCCAGAATTCCACCACGAATTTGCAGCCATCTTTGGTGGTTCCCAATCCTGATTTCTGAAATGCCAGATGTTTCAGTAAATGTTCGGCAAATAAGTTTACACTTTCGTGATTGGTTACCCGGATAATTTCCCGCAATGGAGGAGATTGAAAAACCGACAACTGGCCGGATAAATCAATTTTTGCCTTTTCGTATTTCGTTATTCCTGAAACTGAGATTCCGTTCAATGAAAGTTTTCTCCTGAATTCGGCGGCCAACAGCGCTGCCGGATCGGGAACCGAAGCTTTGACAACAAAGTCGGGTTTGTTTTTCGGAATCGTGCCGCGAATAATTCTTCTGTTCTCCATCGGACTGCCAAAAACGTATGCCTGATCGCTGTTAATGTCCGACGAAAGCACTTCATTCTGCAAATCTAGGTTGGGGATTTCAGGAACAATTTTTAATATTTCAGTTTGCTTTCCTGACTCATGTTTCGATTTTAGGTGAATTTGGTACAAATTGTCATAAACACTTATTCCTGAAGCTCCTGATCCATAATAATTCCCTATATCTTCCCAAATCCATGTATTCGGAATCGTTTGCGATTCGTAAATTGTTGCGTCCAAAATCAGATTACCCATCACTACGCTGATGTTTTTCTGCTGAATTTTCTTCAACCATTCTTCCTGAAATTTTTTGTACTCAGGAAAATATTTAGATCCAAGTGTCGGGTCTCCGCCCCCAATGATTTGTAAATCGCCAAAAAGTGTATCGTTTCTGATTGTTCCGGAGTAGGAGAGGGTAGTTTCAAAACGAAAATCAGGACCAAAAATTTCGAGTGCAGCGGCAGTTGTTACCAATTTCAGGATAGATGCCGGGACTAAACTTAGTTGCGGTTCCGATTTTACAAGCATTTCTCCGGTTTGATTGTCGCTTACCAAAATGCAGATACTGGCATTTGCCAGTCCCGGAGTGTTTTGCCAGTCAATGATTTTTTGCTGAATGGTCGCTGTTTTATCCTGCGCAAGCCCGATGCCTGAACACAAATAAAAGCTGCCGATAAAAAAGATTTTACGAAGAAGATTTGATCTGTTCATAGTTGTTTTATTGTGTTGGAAAGATAAAAAGTTATACTGAAACAATCACCAGCAATTTGAATCCATTATTCAATTATATATCTTTGGCAGAAATAATTACTTTATGCGTCTTTCTGAGTATGAGATTAATTCTATTCGCATTTTGACCAGGGAAATCTTTGGACAAAAAACTATTGTGAAGCTGTTCGGTTCGCGTTTAATCGATTCAAAAAAAGGCGGAGACATTGACTTATTCTTACAAACACCTGAACAATATTCTGCACATACACTTCTGGTTAAAAAAACTGAGTTTTTAACCAGACTTGAACAATTGATTGGTGAGCAAAAAATTGATTTAGTTATACTTACGAAATTGAATCGCAACATGCCGATTGTTCAGGTGGCAATTGAGGAAGGAATAGTTATATGATGGATTCCATACTTGAGAATAAACTGAAAGAAACATTTGAATCCTGTGATTCTCATGTAAACAGGATGATTTTTGCAAAGTCTAAAATCATTGCACATCTTCCAGTTAGTATTGAGAATTATTACAGCCTGACGGATGAGCACATTAGTTTTATGGATCAGTTTATCTATCGTTTTTCGAAATTGCAGGATATAATGGGATCTCGTCTTTTCCCATTTTTGTTGAATGCTTTTGCGGAAACGACCGACGATAAAGCTTTTATTGATATTCTTAACCGTCTGGAACGATTTGAAATCATTAATTCTACTCAAACCTGGTTGCAGCTCCGGAAAATCAGGAATGATATTGCTCATGAATACCCATCATCGCTTTTAGAAAGACTGGCAGGGATTAACATTTTATTTGATGAGCTTGAAACATTTCAGACAATTATCGAAAATTGTCGCCGGATTCTCCTCGAAAAAATCGATGTCAGATTTTAATATCTGATGATTGCAGTCCTTTGGATTGTTTAAATTAAGGTTATGCCTTGTTTTAACCCAACTAATATTCATCGGGATTTACTATCTTTGTGATGTTTTGAAAAAAGACATTCAATATCAGAATATTACAAGCTAAAAATAATTCTAATAAGTTTAATTTTAAACTAGAACACAATGTTAATTGATAAAGTATTTGGTAGAGAAATCCTGGATTCACGTGGCAATCCAACCATTGAAGTAGAAGTAACTCTTGAATGTGGTGCAATTGGCCGTGCGGCCGTTCCATCCGGAGCATCAACCGGCGAAAACGAAGCGTTGGAATTGCGCGACGGCGACAAAGGCCGTTACTTAGGCAAAGGTGTTTTGAAAGCTGTTGCAAACGTAAACACTGTTATTGCCAAAGAAATTGTTGGAATGAATTCTTTGAATCAGGTAGCTTTAGATAAAAAATTAATAGCGCTTGACGGAACAAAAACAAAGTCAAAACTTGGCGCCAACGCTATGTTGGGAGTTTCACTGGCTGTTGCAAGAGCTGCTGCCGATGCGCTTGACATGCCACTTTATCGCTACATCGGCGGAGCAAACGCAAAGACATTGCCGGTTCCGATGATGAACATCATCAATGGAGGTTCACACTCTGATGCCCCCATCGCTTTCCAGGAATTCATGATTCGTCCAATTGGTGCAACTTCTTTCCGCGAAGGTTTGCGCATGGGTGCTGAAGTTTTTCATCACCTGAAAAAAGTTCTTCACGATCGTGGTTTAAGCACGGCTGTTGGTGACGAAGGTGGTTTCGCTCCTGCTCTTGACGGAACTGAAGATGCTTTGAACAGCATCATCAAAGCGATTAAAAATGCTGGTTACAAACCAGGTCGTGCATCTGAAGGTGCTGACGTTTCTATCGCATTGGACTGTGCTGCTTCTGAATTCTACAAAGACGGAATCTACGATTATTCAAAATTCGAAGGTCCAAACGGTGCAAAAAGAACTTCTGCTCAACAGGTCGAATTCCTTGCAGGGCTGGTTGCTAACTTTCCGATTGATTCAATCGAAGATGGTATGCACGAAGGTGACTGGAATGGTTGGGTTGAATTAACTCATAAATTGGGTGACAAATGCCAGTTGGTTGGCGACGATTTATTTGTAACCAATGTTGAATACCTGAAAAAAGGCATCGAATTGGGAGCAGCCAACTCAATCCTGATTAAAGTAAACCAGATTGGTACTTTAACTGAAACTTTGGATGCTATTGAAATGGCACACCGTGCAGGGTACACTTCAGTAACTTCACACCGTTCAGGCGAAACTGAAGATTCTACCATTGCTGACATCGCTGTTGCAACCAATGCAGGACAGATCAAAACCGGTTCATTGAGCCGTTCCGACAGGATGGCAAAATACAACCAGTTGCTTCGTATCGAAGAAGAATTGGGCGCTTCAGCCATCTACGGATACAAAAAAGTAATTAAGAAATAGGCTGAATAAGCAATAATTGGAAAGCCGGTATCTGCAAAGGGTACCGGCTTTTCTTATTTTTTCAAAATCAGCCTGAAGGTTGTTATTTCAGAAAAAAATCTGTATCAGAAGTCATATAAATTAATTTGCGCGTATCTTTGGCTTTTTATAAACAAATTGCTTAGTTTTATTTCTGAATAATAACCCTTTAACTCAAGTGTTTCGCTATTCCACTTAATGCATCATTGATAAAATTATATGAAGACATTTAAATTCGCACTTCTGATTCTTTTGCTGATATTTTCAGGAGTTATCAACCTTCAGGCACAGGAAGAATTTTCAAAGGGTTTGGGATTGGCCGCGAAAAGCTCGACAAACGGTTTTGGGGGCGACGCGGTTTTCAATTTTCACAAACGTATGAGCGTTCGTTTAGGATATGAAAAACTTGCATTGACATCAAGTTTTAGTTTTGATGAAG
>JAUYEQ010000592.1 GCA_030691295.1 Bacteroidota bacterium | reverse complement strand
CCTAAATCGGTTTCTCTGCTCAGTTGGTTTCCACCCATCGAAGATCAGGGCTCAATCGGCTCATGTACTGCAAATGCCGGTGTTGGGCTGGTCGAATATTTTGAACGCCGCGCATTTGGAAAACACATTGATGCTTCGCGCTTGTTCTTATACAAAGCTACCCGAAACCTTATGCACGAAACTGGCGATACCGGCGCATTTCTGCGGACAACCATGGGTGCCTTGGTGCTTTTTGGTGTTCCGCCAGAAGAATACTGGCCTTATGACGTTGCAAAATTCGACAATGAACCAACTGCATTTTGCTATGCCTTTGCCCAGAACTATCAGCCCATGAGCTATTACCGGCTCGACCCTTCAGGAACAACCCGGGCTGAAATACTGAACCGCATCAAAACCAACCTTGCTTCCGGACTTCCTTCCATGTTTGGATTTACAGTTTACAGCTCTATTGCTCAGGCTGGGAACAATGGGGGTAAAATCCCCTACCCGACCAAAGGAGATAGGATTGAAGGCGGACATGCCATTGTTGCCGCCGGCTACGACGACAAAATGAAAATTAAAAATACAAATCTTGGCGGTGTAGAAACAACTGGCGCACTGTTTATCCGAAACTCCTGGGGAACTGGGTGGGGTGACAACGGCTATGGCTGGTTGCCATACGAATATGTACTTAAAGGCCTTGCCGTTGACTGGTGGTCGCTGCTAAAAAATGAATGGGTTGATACTGGACATTTTAAACCATAAAACAAAACGATTATGAATTTTATATTAAAAGGGAATCTTTGCGGTTTTCTGTGTGACGATTGTCGCGAACCGCTTTCCGGAATGGAAGTACTTCTCTACCTGCCCTGGCAAAAAGAGAATGTTGTTAGCCATGTTGTTGCCGATACAAAAGACACGTTTCGCCTCGTAACCAAGGAAGAAGCCGCATCCAGAAAAGATCTGCTGATAGCAACTTCCAAAACCGATTCAAAAGGCAGTTATGAATTTGTACTGGACGAAAAGTACAGTCAAACAGCTTTTGATATTGATTTTACCTGCGGAATTGTACCAGGAGGCCCTCCAAAACCTCCGCGTCAGGAACTTCTGCAATTTCATCTTACTACTATTTTTCCGCAATGGAGAATTGACAGGCAGGAGGAGAGTTACCATTTCCAATGGAACTACTGTATTACCGATAAATGGTGGTGTTACATAAGAGGGAATTATTTTGACGCATGGGTAATTTGCGGGCACATGTTTGTATGCGGAACAAAAACGCCTATCCCTGGTGTAAAAATAACGGCAATGGATGCAGATTTCATTTCTGATGACAATCTGGGCAGCGCTGTTACAGATGCTAGCGGACATTTCAGGATTGATTATACTTCAGCCGATTTCAAGAAAACATTTTTATCTCCATTGATTAATATAGAAACTGATCCGGGATTCCCTCCAACATTCAAGAGTGGGCCTGATGTTTATTTTAAGTATGAATACAATGGCGTTCCCATTCAGGGTGAAACGGCTTCAGACCGGAGAAAAAATGTTGGTTATTGCCTGTGTGTAAATTTATGTCTGAAAGAAATTGTAGTACCCGATCCCGGTATTCCAGCTTCATTCACAAAAATCGGAAACAATGGCAATCACTTTATCAACGAAGTGGTGGCAAGTGGCAATCCAAATGTAATTGCATTGGCTACAGGAAAAACTCCTGCCGGACAGGCATTTTACAGCTGCATAAAATTGCGTGGCAACTTAAGTCAGAAACTGAACGGCACCGCAATGGAATACAGTTTTGAAACCATTGAAACTTCCGGCGCTGGAGGTGTTGAAATTGGTTTATGGAAAAAAGTCATGGCCCCTCAAATGTGCGAAGCTGAAATTGGTACATTTTTTACTCTGACAGGTGATCCGCTGAATCCAATTTCAATTATACCTTATAAAGTTGGCAATGTAAGTGGAGGGGTGGACGCTGCCGGATGGATAGCTGTTCCGCAGGCATCAAATTTTTCGCCAAATATAAACGGCGAATTATTAAGCCTGAATACAACTGTTCTAAATGGTGCCACCGTAAATATGGCTGGGTTGGTACAAGGTCAATCCACAACTACCGTAGCTCCGCTTCAGGAAAACAGATTCTTCAAAATCCGGATGATCAAGCGCGAGGCAGGCAATCCTCTCTCTGAAATAATTGCCGGTGTTTCCAATCCAATTGCAATGTTCAATACAGTATATCAAAATGTACCACAATTTGGATCATGGATGCCACAGGTTTCAAGTGAAATGGGAGTAGCCTGTGTTGATATTCAGGAATTAATCGGAGGTGGCGGAGGCACAGGTTGCACTCCTATTACCAATGCACTGCATTTTAATTATACAGCAGCCAATCCAAATATGGGAGCAGTTAGCTTGACTTTATTCGGACCTGACGGACCATTTTCCATTCAAAATGTAACACCGGTAAGTTCAGTGGCCGAAACATTTGGTACAGCGACTGAATTGCATAATCCAGCTTTGTTTCCTGTTAGCTCGTTGAAAAAATGTGCATACACAGTTTATCTGACAGTAGAATTAAAACTCACAAACGGTGAAGGTCAGCATTCTAACATTCATGATTGGCTGTCGTTCTGTAAAAGTTAAGTAAGTTACATTTACAGTCGGCAAACAAATTCAAGCCCAATAAGACTTAAAAAGCTTATTGGGCTTTTTCCTGCAAAATGACACGTTCGTGCTATTGACACATCCCAACTGTTAAAGTAAATTTATCGAATTCAGTGAGTTTGAAAATTTAACTGCCGATAGAACATGGCCAAACATGAATTTGATATTATTCCTTTTAAAGCCTTCGATGGATTCGAATGCAACCTTTGGCGGTTAAAACACGGTCATTCAAAACATCGCGGACCGGTTATGCTGGTGCACGGTGCAGGCGTTCGGGCCAATATTTTCAATCCGCCGAACGAAGTAAATTTGCTGGATATGCTTGCCGAAGCTGGTTACGATGTGTTTCTCGAAAACTGGCGTGCAAGTACAGAATTTCCGGCCAATAAATGGGATTTGGATGTTGTGGCAAAAAACGACCATCCGGCTGCCGTTAAAAAGGTATGTGAAGTTAGTGGCGTCAATCAATGCAAAGCAATTATCCATTGTCAGGGTTCCACCAGTTTTATGATTTCAGCTGTTGAAGGCTTGGTTCCTCAAGTTAAAACTATTGTCACCAATGCCGTTTCACTCCATCCTGTTGTGCCTTCGTGGTCGCGTGTTAAATTGGATGTAGTTCTTGAAATTGCCGGTCTGATCACCGATTACCTCAATCCGCGCTGGGGTGACGAAGCTCCGGATTTTCGGTCGAAGTTTTTCAGAGCTTTGGTTCTTGCCACCCATTTCGAAAAAGATACCAACGTGGGAAAATTTGTAAGTTTTACTTACGGCGCAGGCTTTCCGGCATTGTGGGAGCTGGGAAACCTCAGCGATGAGACGAAAGACTGGATCAGAAATGAATTTGGTCCGGTGCCGGTACATTTCTTCAGGCACATACGGAAAGGTGTACACAACGGATCCCTGGTTTCGGTAAATGGGGCCAGACACTATGCTGAAAGAATTCCTGCAACCGATGCACGTTTTGTTTTTTTCGCCGGAAAGCTCAACAAATGTTTCAGGAGTGAAAGCCAGGTGAATTCGTTTGACTATTTCAACCGGTTAAAACCTGATTTCCATAAATTATACGTGTATGACACTTATAGTCATCTGGATATATTTCTTGGGAAGAATGCACACAAAGATATTTTTCCGGTAATGATTGATGAATTGAATGTATAAAACCGCAAAATTATGTCAGTATCCAAACGAATTAAAGATTACGAAGGCCGGTATTCAATGGTAGATGGGATCACCTTTAAACTGCCGGTTGGCGCCACCCAATCGCCCGCGATAATGGCTGGGTTTTTATGCGACTACGAAAAAGCAAAAGCCATTTTGCCCGGTAATGAATTGCATCCGGTAAAAGCATTTGGAAAAGCTGTTTTCATGGTAACGGTGATCGACTATCGGGTTACTACGATTGGTAGATACATTGAATACAGTATTGCCCTGGCAGTAACCCGCGGCAGAAAACCAGCGCCGCCGATGCTTCCGGCCATGATGATGAAAACATACAAAACCGGTCAGTTCATTCTGGATCTGCCGGTCAGTTCCGAAGTTTCGGTGAAAGGTGGAAAAGGAATCTGGGGAATGCCCAAACACAGAGCAAATCTCGATTTCATCATTACCGACAGTCAGGTTAGTTCGCAATACGAAAAAGACGGGCTGTTTGCTTTCCGGATTGAAATTGACAAACCGAAGAAAACCAACTTTCCGATCAACCTTAGTGCGATCAACTACAGTCATTTCCGGAATATGCTGATGGCTTCGTACATTCATTTTAAATCGAAAGCCGGAATCAGGTTGGGAAAAAGTGCCACCGGAAGATTGTTTATTGGCGATCATCCCCGCACAAAATTCTTAAAGGATTTGCAGATTGAAGGCAAACCATTTTTTACGATGTACATGCCCGAAACCACTGGGATTCTGGACGATCATTTCGAATGCTGGTTTATAACCTACGAAAACAAGCCCGAAAAAGTCACTCCTGAAGGATTTGAAAGTGTATTCGATCTGGGGCTCAACGAAGATTGGCTGGAAGCGCCATCGATTACCGATTACGAAAAATTCAAAATCTAAAACCACCTCGTCATGAAACTTAAACAAACACTGCTCGATATCAATAACGCGTACATCTTTTTTTGCTCTTCCATTTACCTTGGCATGTTCTGGACGCTTCACTTTTTCTTTTTTCCGAACTACCCGACCAAGCTGAATGTAAGCAATTATTACGATGCGATTATTCCTCAAACCGATACCGCCACGAAGTTTTTCTTTATTTCGATCCCCATCATGGCGGTTGCTTTGGTAATCATGTTGATTACGGAATGGAAAACCAGGTTCCGCTGGATTCCGCTGGCGTGGATTCCCGGCTTGCTTGTTCCGGTGGTGACGCAACAAAAGTTTATTGAAGACATCAACGACCAATTTAAGGCTGGAGTAACCGATCAGGCCGTTCTTCAGGAATTACTGAAAGACTGGATGTTTTACAATGATGTGAGGTTTTATATTCTTGCTGTAATGTGGGGCATCACCATGTATTATTTCATTGCCAAAGCGCGTAAACCGTAACAGATGAAAAAATATATCCGGCTCATTATTTTGCTGATTTCGGTTGCCACCTTGTTTTCAGGTGCGATGCAGGCAATAGCTCCGGCATTTGTGCTGAATTTTGTTGGCGCCGAAATTAATACAACCTCCAAACAATTGTTTGCAACCATCGGCATGTTCATGTTTCTGTTTGGCGGAATGATGATTCATGCATTGTATCACGAAGACAATAACCGGGTTGTGGTGATTTGGTCGGGATTACAAAAATTAGGCGCTTCGGTGGCTGTTTTTACCGGCATTTTTAATGGAACATTTATTCTGCTTGCAGCCGGAGTAGCCGTATTCGATTTATTCTCGGCGCTCCTGTTTTTCTATTATTTAAAAACACTCAAAAGTGATGCGACTGGCTAATTACTTTTTCTATTATTCGTACATCGGGTTGGTAATTGTTGCCGGTTTCTGGGGAGCATTTATTTATCCTGAATTTGATTCCCGGTTACTATTTAATTTGGAAACAAGCACTTTAACCGACTTTCAACACATCAATCTAATGAGCCAGTATCGGTTTCTAAGAGCCATTGAAATGGGATTCGGCGTTTTCGCCATCCTCTTTGTGAAAAGCATTTTTAGCAAAAAGGAATTCAACCTGCTTTACATTTTTATTATGAGCGCCGGAGTTCTTGCCAGAATAATGTCGATCGTAATGGACGGAATTCCAAGTGGTATGATGCTTTTCTTCCTTGCTTTTGAATTGGTGGGCGTGGTGGTCATTATTTTTTATTCACGAAAACTGGTTATTCAAAATGTCATCGCCTAAAAATATTATTGCTGAAGTTAATTCTGCCGGAATCAAACGCTCGCTGATTCTGGCCGGTGGCGGCGCACGACTGGCATACCAGGCCGGTGTTATTAAGGCGCTGGAAGAAGAAGGATTAAGCTTCAGTCATTTCGATGGCACTTCAGGAGGAATTTTTAATACAGCCATGCTTAGCTCCGGAATTGAAGCCAAAGACATGGGCACCCGCTGGCGCAAAGTAAATGTGATGCATTTTTCTTCGCTACTGCCATTTAAAAGCTATTTCTCGAAAAACACATTTGCAGCCTTTGGCGATGCCGACGGAATGATCGACAAAGTGTATCCCACCCTGGGAATTGATGTGGCCAAAATGAACGCCAATACTTCGATTGACGCCACTTTCAATGTGTGCAATTTCTCGAAGAAAACCATTGAAGTTTTTTCAAACCGAAACGTTACCCTTCAGCATTTGGTGGCAGGAATGTCGCTGCCCATTTTTATGCCGGCAATTAAAATTAACGGCGATTGGTACACCGATGCTGTGTGGATTAAAGATGCCAATATCACGGAAGCCCTGAAACGAAACGTGAAAGAAATATGGTTGGTTTGGGCAATCGGCAACTCGCACGAATTTTTAAACGGCACATTTAATCAGTATGTGCACATGATTGAAATTAGCGCCAATGGTGGTTTGCTGCTTGAGTTGGAACTGATTGAAAAACTTAACAGTGAAAAACCTTCGGCTGAAAAAACGATTCTTCATGTCATAAAACCTGAATTTCCATTGCCATTGGATCCTGATTTAATGTTCAACAAAATCAATGCTGACGAACTGATCAA
>JAUYEQ010000585.1 GCA_030691295.1 Bacteroidota bacterium | reverse complement strand
GTTCGTTCATTTCCATGTCTTTCATGTATCGCTTTGTCATCAACCCGATGATATTCAATTTTGAGAAGGCGGATACACCAAGCACTGCGCAAAGAATCAATTCAATAAGACCAGGCTTCAGTTTAAAAAAGATGTCGTTGTCGAGCAAAATCGATACTGAACCAAGCGCCATTAGCAACCCTGTATCAACCAGCACAAACCTGTCGAAGCGTTTTTCCTTGATCCAGATCCAGACCATTTCGGCAACCCCGATAACAAGGGCGGCAACCAAACCGGCACGTGTTCCCCAAATCCCGTCAACAGCGATAAAAACGAAGAGTGGGATAAATCCCGGCAGAAGCTTTTTAAGTAATTCTGATTTGCTCATATTAAAAAAAATCCCGCGAAAAGCCTGATGGTTAACGCGGGAAACATTTATTGAATGAATAATCGTTATTGTTGTTGCGCAGGCGAATACCCTTTATAAACGAAAACATTTACCAGCAATGTCGAAAAGCGTGGGATACCAAGGGTAGACGACATATCGACCGCTTTAAATGCCAGTTCCGAAGGAATGACCATAAAAGCCTTGTCGCCAACATGCATTTTCTTTAACCCACGGTGTAAACCTGCAATTTGCTGTATATACTCCTGATTTACTACTTCGTTGTTTACATCAACATAAAAAGTTCGTGGTTCGTAATGGTGTCCCAAACCATCATCGGTAGTAAAATAATAATCAACAGGGATTTCTTTTCCATCAATGAATGTAATGGTAAATTCCAGCAAGAGTTTAAATTTTGACCGAACCAAGGTAGTATCACTGCTGCGTTCTAAAAGTTTAAAATAAATTCCTGTGTCATCATCTTTTGCATCAGCCAAATTATTATCTTTTATATACTTATCAAGTACAACAATCTCGTTTTCACGCATTGCGTCCAAAGGATCCGGTTTACACGAGGTGAAAATTCCGGAGAGCAGAACAACCAGTCCGAGAATGTACAATATTTGCTTCATAAACTTTATTTTTTTGCGAAAGTACGAATTTTAATGAGCTTCTACTTTATATCAACTACTTCGATAACAAAAATTAACGGACTGTTTGGCGGAATAGGTCCCTGACCTCTTACACCATAAGCTTTGGCCGATGGGATGAGAAAAGCTGCACTTGCTCCTTTGTTCAACACTTCAATTCCTTCTTCCCATCCTGAAATCATGCGTTTATTTGGATCGGTATCTTTGTGGATGAATGTATAACCTGTTGAAGCGTCAAAAACCTGTCCGTCGAGAAACATCCCGGTATATTTTACAGTTACTGTTTTTCCGGCGACTACGGTTGGTCCGCTGCCAACTTTGGTTGTATCATTGATATAAAAAATACCGGTATCGGTTGTATCAATGTCATTTCCTTTAGCAACCATCGCGGCCAGCCAATCTTTTATTAAACCTGCCTCGCGTTCCGGCGTATAGGCTGCGTAAGGATCTTCTACATCTTTATTACATGCTGCCAATATTCCGACAAACAAGATGAATGCACTAATTTTTAAAATATTCGTCAACTTCTTCATTGTAAATTATTTTACTGATTGTTTAATTTTATCTTCAAATTCGGGCAATATGCTTTCAAATTTCAGCAGTGTTTCCTGCATAGATGCATATAACTCCCCTCCGGATGCGTTGCGATGTCCCCCTCCGTTAAAATATTTTTCACAAACCTCATTCACAGCGAATTCGCCCTTCGATCGAAACGACACTTTTATGTATTTTTCTTTTTCAGTAAAGAGTGCGCTGAAAACTACACCTTTTATTGAAAGTGGCATATTTACAAAACCCTCATTGTCGCCTGTTTTAAAGTTGAAAGCTTTTTGGTCTTCAAGCGTGATGTACATTGCGGCAGTATGATATTCCGGATAAACAGTCATCCGGTTGCTCAGGCAAAAACCCATGAGACGAATCCTGTCAGCCGAAAAATTATCATATACTTTGGAATGAATATCCTGCTGATCGATTCCCATGCGTGTAAGCTGCGCAACAACTTCAAAAGTGTTCGGATTCGAAACACTAAAATCGAAAGAGCCGGTATCGGTCATGATACCTGTGAAGAATGAAGTGGCGGCATTCTTGTCGATGTATGCAGCAAATTCGGTGGATTGAAGTATTGAGAATATTAATTCGGAAGTTGAACTGTAACTGATATCCGAAATGACCAGATCGGTAAAAGTTCCGGGATAAGGATGATGATCGACCAAAACTTTTTTGCCCTGATAACTTTCAACAAGCGCTTTCATATCGCCCAATCTCGAAAGCTGGTTGAAATCCATACAGATCAGCAAATCAGATTCCTCCAAAGCCCTTGCCGACTGTTTCGGATGATGGCTGTAAATAATAACCTCTTCGTGGCCGTCCATCCAGTGGTAAAATTCGGGATATTTGGTTGGGCTAATGATTTTAACCTTTAAACCGGCATTTTTCAGTATGCGCCACAATCCAAGAACGGAACCCATAGCATCGCCATCAGCATGCATGTGAGGAACCAAAACAATGGACTTAGAACTGGACTTGATCAACCCCTCAAATTGCTTAATTAACTTTATATCAATTCTTTCCAATTGTTCAATTTTAAAATAAATGACAAAGATAAAAATAATGCCGATGGTGACAGTTCATTAAAACTATATTTCACTAACTTGGGTTCACAAAACAAACATATAAAATTCCATCAATATGTCAGGTAACCAGACTTTTACAATGATTAAACCGGAAACAGTAAGTAAAAACAATATTGGTCCGGTATTGAAGATGATCAATGAGGCAGGATTCAGGATAAAAGCAATGAAATTCACCCACTTAAACAAGAAACAAGCAGGTGAATTTTATGCCGTTCATGCTGACAAACCGTTTTTTGAAGATTTAACATCTTTTATGAGTTCCGGCCCTATCGTAGCAGCCATTCTTGAAAAAGAAAACGCGGTGGCCGATTTCAGGGAACTGATCGGTTCGACCGATCCGGCAAAAGCTGCAGAAGGAACTATCCGGAAATTATTTGCTGAATCAATGTCACGTAATGCGGTTCATGGTTCCGACAGCGACGAAAACGCCATCATCGAAAGTGACTTTTTCTTCTCAAAAACTGAGCGGTATTGATGATTTTCCCTAAACCTTCCCGATCATAAAAATAGCCGGTCGTTTCTGAATATCCGGAATGTTGGTTTTCCAGAATGAAATGGGTTTGGCAAGAATAAATTCGGTGTCAAGCGTGATGTCGGCAGCAATACAAAGCATGGTTTGTGGTTCGCAGTTTCTGATTAGTTCGTCCAGCAACTGAGCATTCCTATAGGGAGTTTCGATGAAAATCTGTGTCTGTCCTTCGGTTTGCATCCGTTTTTCCAATAGTTTAATCTGGAGCGATTTCTCCGGATTTTTAATCGGAAGATAACCGTTAAAAGCAAAATTCTGGCCGCTCATTCCTGAAGCCATCAATGCCAGCAAAATCGACGATGGCCCCACCAGCGGCACCACCTGAATGTTTCGGGTATGTGCAATCCGAACCACTTCGGCACCCGGATCGGCGATTCCAGGACAACCGGCTTCCGAAATAATACCTATATCCAATCCCTGCCGGTTGGATTCCAAAAACCGGCTAATTTCTTTTTTATCGGTGTGCTGGTTGAGTTCGAAGAAAGTGAGATCATCGATCACAATGGCCGGATTCATTTTTTTCAGGAAACGGCGTGCAGTGCGAATATTTTCGACGATGAATACCGGAATGGAGGAAATCAAACGCTTCAAATCGGGAGGTAAAACCCGTTCGATGCTGGTATCGCCCAAAGTGGTCGGAACCATGTAAAGTTTGGCCATGTTTAAATTTTTCTCAAAAATAGATAAAAACCTTCGGTAGCGACAAGGCAATCCTTATTTTTGCATAAATCAATTTTTAGATAAGTGAAACTTACTTTTTTAGGAACAGGCACCTCGCAGGGAGTTCCGGTGGTTGCGTGTCAATGCCCGGTGTGTTTGTCGAACAATTCAAAGGATCAGCGGTTGCGCGCTTCGGTGATGATCGAAACTGAGACTCAATGTCTGGTAATTGATGCAGGTCCCGATTTCCGGCAACAAATGCTGACACACAAGGTTCGCCATTTAAACGGGATTTTGCTTACCCACGAACATACCGATCATATATTTGGCCTCGACGATATACGCGCTTTCAACTGGGCACAAAAACAACCTACGGATATTTATGCTGAAGAGCGCGTGCAGATTGCCATCCGCCGCATTTTCGACTACGTGTTTGCCAACTACAAATATCCAGGAATCCCGCAAATGCATTTACATCTGCTTGAAAATAAACCATTCATGATTGGCGATCTTGAAGTTCAACCAATACGGGGATTCCATTACAAACTGCCGGTTTTTGGGTTCCGGTTCGGGAAAATCGCTTACGTAACCGATGTTAACCGGTTGGAACATGCCGAGATTGACAAACTTCGTGGACTGGATATTTTGGTACTGAACGCGTTGCGGAAAGAAGACCACATTTCGCATTACAATCTTGATCAGGCGCTTGAAATTATTGCTGAAGTAAAACCCGGCAAAGCATATCTGACGCACCTTTCACATCAGATGGGATTTCATGACGAGGTACAACCTGAACTTCCGGAAAATGTATTTCTGGCGTATGACGGATTGGAGATTGAGGTTTGAAAACTTGTTGGTGATATTTGATGATGACGTGTGAATAAATTATATTTGTACGTCAAAATTAATTTCAATGGAAACAAAACTTACAATCCGGTTAAAAAAGAAGGTAATTGAAAGAGCGAAAGATTACGCAGAAAGTCACAAAATTAGCCTTTCCAAAATAGTTGAATCCTATTTAGAATCCATCACTGAACCCAAAATCAACGAAATAGAAATTACTCCCTTAGTTAAAAGTTTAAGTGGAGTAATTAATTTAGATGAAGACTTTGATCTAAAAAAAGACTATTCAAACTACCTGACTGAAAAATACAAATGAAAAGTTTGTTTCTGGATACCAATATCATAATTGATTTGCTCGCCAAGAGGGAACCATTTTACCGATCGGCTGCTCAACTTTTCTCTTTGGCAGATAAAATGCAACTTCAATTGAGTGTTTCTGCTTTAACATTTGCCAATACAAACTATATTCTTTTAAAAGAGAAGAAACCTGCGGAGGCCAAGTTGATTCTTCGTAAGTTGAAATTGCTTGTTAAAGTGATTAGCCTCGATGATAAAATTATTGGATTATCGTTGAATGATAATGATTTTAAAGATTATGAAGATTCCTTACAATATTATTCTGCTATTGAAAATGGAGACGATTTGATCATTACACGAAACCTGAAAGACTTTTTAAAATCAAAAATACCTGTATTGACTGCTGAACAATACCTTCAACGGATTTAATTGTTATTAAATCAGCGAAATATCTGCTCCAAATTCACTTCCGGCATTTCTTTAAAATCAATCATGGCATTGATTAGTCCGACTTTCAGATAACTTCGAATGTCTTCTTCCCTGATTTCCCTTTCTGAAACAATCCTGTTGTCGATCAAAAGTTGCCGTTTCGTACCTTTTAAAAGAGGCGTTTTCGGCGTGAACCATTTTTCTCCATCGAAAAAAAGCAAATTGGCTGCAAACGAATCGGTTACCAATCCATTTTTCACTATGATAATGTCGTCGCAATCGCCACGTTGGGCAAACAATTCCTGAAGTATTTGCCGATCCGCATATTTCAAATGATAGTCGATGCTGTCGTGGTGAACCACTTTCAGACTTTTAACTAAACGAAAAACATATGGTTCAAATTCAATTTTCTCAATGGTTTGGCCGTACAAAACCCTCACTTTGTATATTCCTGAATTGCAATTCTCCGGAATGGGGATTTCCTTCGCCAAATCAATCTTCTGGGCATCGGGAAACAATTCGTCCATCGAACGGTTCAGCCTGTTCTGATGATAGCTCAGGTTCTGAACAATCCCGTCTTTCAGTTTGAGTGTTTCAAGCAATGGGGACATATACTTTCTGAATTAGTTCGTTGTATTCGGCCTGACAGTCGCTTAAAAAAGTGATTCCTCCCCCACTCTTGAAGTTTAATTGATCGCCATCTTGTTCAAGGTACCTGATCAAAACGCAACTGTCAAGATTTCTGCCATCGAAAATACCGAAAATCCCTGTGTAATAACCACGTTTGTAGGTTTCAGCATCCCTGATGATTTCAATTGTTTTGGTTTTTGGCGCTCCGCAGATCGAACCGGCTGGTAATAATTTAGCCAATATTGTGCCGATTGATTGTTGGTAATTCTCCGGAAGTTTGCCTGAAATTTCGGAGCTCATTTGGAGCAGATCGCTTTGGTTGGTTGAAATCCGATCGACATACCTGAAGCGGTCCACTTTAACATCGGTGGCAACCATGCTCAGGTCATTACGAATCAAATCGACAATGGTATGATGTTCGGCCAATTCCTTTTCATCATTAAGGAGCTGTTGCTCTGCATTTTCGATAGTAGCATCAATGGTTCCCTTCATCGGAAAAGATGAAATAATTCCGTTATTTATTCGTGCAAATATTTCAGGAGAAAAGCATACAAACTGATTTTTGAGCCAGATTTTGTAAGGCGCATCACTTAAATGAAACATCTCCTGCATACTGAGGTTCGTCTCAACTTTAGTGGGCATGGTCAGGTTCAGCAAATAAGTGTCGCCATTGTGAATGTGATACTGAACTTTGGCAAAAGACCTTTCAAAGTTCTCAAATTCAACCGGATGAATATTCCATTGAATTTCGTCGCAGGAGAATTTTTCAGGAATAAAATTGCTTAATCCGGGCGTTTTCCAAAGCAATTCTGTCGATTCGCGGTAATCAAAGATCAATGGTTTTTCAAAGTCAAAATCAATGATGAAAACAAAAGGACTACCCTTTGCACCCAATTCATTCATTCGATTTATCGTATGTTGCTTTCTCTCGTTCATAGCGGGTGTCAAAGATAGGGAAAAGTGAAAGTGATCAGTATTCAGCTGCAGAAATAAAAATCCGGAATAAGGCAGGTTTTTCATTTTTTGTATATTATTTTTGAACGTTATGAGCATAGCTGAAAATATAGAAAAAGTAAAAGCAAATTTGCCTGAAAATGTGAGCCTGGTAGCTGTTTCGAAAACCAAACCAGCCGAACTGCTTCTGGAAGCCTATGATTGCGGACAACGGTCTTTCGGCGAAAACAAGGTTCAGGAAATGGCTTGGAAATACGATGAACTGCCGAAAGACATTGACTGGCATTTTATCGGTCATCTGCAAACGAACAAAATAAAATACATCGCCCCATTCGTTCACCTCATCCACGGTGTCGATTCTTTTAAATTACTCAAATCCATTGATGCTGAAGCAAAAAAAGCAGGGCGAATCATTCCCTGTCTGTTGCAATTTCACATCGCCGAAGAGGAAACCAAATATGGCCTTTCGATGCCGGAAGCCACTGACATGCTGAATTCGAACGAATATAAAGTATTGGGTAACGTAAAAATTTCAGGAGTAATGGGCATGGCAACCTATACCGATGATGAAAACCAAATCAGGAAAGAGTTTTCCAACCTAAAAAAATATTTCGAAAAACTGAAATCTGAATTTTTTACTGGTAATTTTGATTTCAAAGAGATTTCGATGGGCATGTCGGGCGATTATTTAGTTGCAATTGCGGAAGGAAGTACGATGGTGCGAATTGGAAGTACTATATTTGGAGAACGGAATTACGTTACGAAACTATAAGGAAGTTGTTATTTTGAATTACCTTAAAACCAAAAAGATATGATAAATTTAGAAACTAAATACATGGGATTAAAACTGAAAAATCCCATTATTGTAGCAAGTTCAGGGCTCACAAACTCGATTGAGAAAATCAAAGACCTTGAAAATGCAGGAGCAGGAGCAATTGTACTAAAATCCATTTTCGAGGAACAAATCAACAACGAGGTAAGTGACCTGATTAACCGCGATCCGCAGAATTTATACCCCGAGGCCGAAGATTATATCTGGAACTATACCCGAAACAATTCGATTACCAGACACCTAAACTTGTTGAGCGAGGCTAAAAAAGAAACTGAAATACCGATTATCGCAAGCATCAACTGCATGTCGGCTTCCGAATGGACTGTTTTTGCAAAAGACTTTGAGAATGCCGGCGCCGATGCCCTTGAACTCAACTTGTTTTTTGTACCAACTGCGCGACTAAGAAGCTCAGAAGAAATAGAGCAACTTTACCTTAAAATTGTTTCAGATGTAAAAAAACAGGTAACGATACCAGTGTCGGTAAAAATCGGATACTACTATACCAATTTGGTTTCGATGGCTGACCGGCTGGTTGCTCATGGCGCCAACGCGTTGGTATTGTTTAACCGGTTTTATGAGCCTGATATCAATATTGAAAAAATGCAGATCACTTCCTCTGAAGTATTC